>NZ_DBMDHH010000099.1:0-4356 GCF_057433415.1 Anaerotruncus sp.
GCGGGCGCTCCGCCCCGCGACCCCGGCTTGAGTCCGCTACGCGGACCCGGCCCTGCGGGCCGGAACTTTAAGCGGTATCCCCCGGGAGTACCTTGCCAAGACCCGCAGACTACCGCCACACCCCACGGGTACACCAGCTGAGGGCTCAATTCAGGTTGCGGGCGCACCCAACAGAGGAACAGAAGGCTCAGCCACAAAGGAGCGCCGCCCACCGGGCGGCGCTCCTTTGCGTTTTTGCCGTCGCATCTCCCCGAAAGCATTTCGGGCACGGTTCCGGAGGCTCGCCGGCAGAGGCATTGCGCCCGCGGCGCGGCGGCTGGCGGGGTGCTGTACACCCATCCGCTCATCCGTGAACCGGGCGCCGCAGGGGATTTGGCCGCAGGCCATCCTTATAGAGAATCCGGCCCGCAGGGCCGGGTCCGCGAAGCGGACTCAAGCCGGGGTCGCGGGGCGGAGCGCCCGCGAGCGGCCGTCGCGCGTAGCGCGCTCCGGGCGTAGCCCGGGCAGGCCGCCTAAGCCCCTCGTGCCCTTCTTTGGTTCCTTTCTTGGGCAAGCAAGAAAGGAACTCGCTGTCGGTCGACTACCGACAAACTGCGCCGCTCGATGTGCGGCAAATCCAAGCCCACCCCGGGGCGGGACCCGGCAAGCTGCGCCGCTCGCTGAGCGGCAGAAACAAAAAAGCCCCCGCATAGCGGAGGCTTTTGCTTTTGCGTGGTCGAAGGATTACAGCGCGCGCTGAATCTTATCGGAACGCAGGCAGCGGGTGCAGGCATAGATGTGGCGGGGAGTTCCGTCGACGATCGCCTTGACACGCTGGACATTGGGTTTCCAAGCGCGGTTGGAACGCCTGTGCGAATGAGAAACCTTGATTCCGAAAGTAACACCTTTACCGCAGATATCGCATTTTGCCATGTTCTGCACCTCCTCTATCATAAGAAAGATTTTACACCTGTATTGTAGGTCAACGTTAGTATTCTACCAGATTCGGCCTTTAAATGCAAGTGGTTTTTCGCAAAATTTTCGGGGAAAAGGCATGAAAAGGGAATTACCGGCAAATCCGCTTGTATTTCCACCCTGGAACAGGTATAATATACGAGCGGACGCGGCGTTTGACGCAAAGCGCCGCCACATTTTCGACGGGAGAACGCCATGCTGAACTGGGACATGCAAAGCTTTATCGTCACGCTGATCGTGCTGATGACCTCGATGCCGGTGCATGAGTGCGCCCACGCGTGGGCGGCCTATAAGCTGGGGGACGACACCGCGAGCTTACAGGGACGGCTGAACCTCAACCCGCTCGCGCATCTCGACCCGATCGGTTCGGTCATGCTGCTGCTCACCCAGCGGTACGGCTGGGCAAAGCCCACCCCCGTCAACCCCCGCAATTTCACCCGTAAAATTACGATGCGGGGCGGCATGGCCGTCACCGCCCTGGCGGGTCCGGTGTCCAACCTGCTGCTGGGGCTCGCGCTGCTGCTCGTCAATAAATTGGCGGTGCTCGCGCTCGGTTACGCGGGCCAGACGGACGCCGCCGTGATCGTCAGCTATATCCTGCTCATGATGGTCACGATCAACGTGTCGCTGGCGATCTTCAACCTTCTGCCCGTCCCGCCGCTCGACGGCTACCGCATCCTGGCCTATTTTATCCCCGCCAAGTGGGAAGCGCGGATCGCGCAGTACCAGCAGGTCATCTACATCGTCGTGCTGGTGGCGGTCTTCATGGGCGTGCTGAGCGTCCCGATGGGCTGGCTGACCCGCTGGATTCTCCGGTTCTTCGCCCTGATCACCCGGACACCCGAACTGCTTTACGTATGACGATGGAAAAACTGCTGTTTAAAACGGAGGAGTTCGAAGGCCCGCTCGACCTTTTGCTCTTCCTCATTCAAAAGCACAAGCTGGATATCTGCGACATCGAGATTTCCGCCCTGCTCGAGCAGTATCTGACCTATATCCGCTCGCTGGAGGAACAGGACCTCGAGGTCGCCAGCGAGTTCCTCGAGATGGCCTCCCGGCTCGTCTACATCAAGACGGTCATGCTGCTGCCGCGGCACGAGGAGGAGGGGCTCCAGCTCAAAACCGAGCTCCAGGGCGAGCTGCTCGAATACCAGGTGTGCAGGCAGGTGGCGGCCCAGCTCGGGGCGCGCAACAGGATGCATCTGCAATTTGTACGCGCGCCGGTGAAAATCGAGGCGGACAACACCTACCGCCTCACCCATCGGGCGGACGAGCTCTACGCCGCCTACCAGGACGCGGCCGGACGCGGCCGCCGGAGGCTGCCGCCCCCGGCGCAGGCGTTTTCGGGCATCGTGTCCCGGCGGGTGGTGTCGGTCGGAAGCCGCATCATCCACATTCTGAAATCCCTCTACCGCAGCGGACGCGCCTCCTACGAGAGCCTTTTCACGTCGAGCGGCGACCGCAGCGAGCTGGTCGCGACCTTTCTCGCGGTGCTCGAGCTGGTGAAGGCGCGCAGGATCACGGTGGAGGGGGACGAGGTGCGCTTCGACCGGTCGAAGCAGGAGCGCCGCGCGCCGGAGGGGGAACCTCCGGCGGTCTAGACTAACGCTGCCGCGGACGCGGCGGAACGGAGCCGTCACATGATCGACCTCATTCAAAAACAGATTCTTGCCATCCTCTTCGCGGGGGGCGACGCGGTGGAGCTCTCCCGCGTCGCGCAGGCGGTCGGCGCCGACGAGGAGACGGTCGAACGCCTGCTGCCCGGCCTGCGCGGGGAGCTCGACGACGCGGGGATGCCCTTCGAGCTGCTGCGGCTGGGGGACAGGCTTCAGCTTGCGACGCGGGCGGAATTCGCCCCCGTCATCCGGGAGGCGCTCGAGCTGCGGCGCAACATCCCGCTTACGCAGGCGGCGCTGGAGGTGCTGGCGGTCATCGCCTACAACCAGCCGGTCACCCGCGCGTTCATCGAACAGGTGCGCGGCGTCGAAAGCTCGGGGGTGGTCAACTCGCTGATCGACAAGGCGCTTGTCGAGGAGGCGGGGCGGCTGGAGCTGCCCGGCCGGCCGATCGCCTACCGCACGACGGCCAATTTCCTGCGCTGCTTCGGGCTGTCGAGCCTCGACGAGCTGCCCACCGTCCCCTCGGGGGAGGAGGAGGCGCTCCCGGTGCCCGACGACGTGCTCGAGGGGCAGGTCGCCTTCGGGGAGCTCGAACTCGCCGGCGACGACGCATAACAAGAAAGGGAGGCGGAGGATATGGCGGCGGTCGTGGGGCTTTCCATCGCGGGCGTGCTCGCGGCGGTCCTGCTGCTGCTCTGCATCCCCGTTTCATTCACGGCGGCCTACCGCACGGGGGAGCCGCCCGAAGCGTACCTGCGCTGGCTCTTTTTCACCATCGACCTGACGAAGGAGCCCAAGGAGCGCGGCGCCAAACGGAAAAAGCCCCCCAAGCCGCGGGAGGAAAAGCCCAAGGCCGCCAAAAAGCCGCTGGAATTTTCCGAGCTGCTCGGGGTGGTCGTCGATCTGCTCTCCTCCCTCCGGGGCGGGGCGGGGATGCTCGTCCGGAATTTCGTCTTCTACCGGATCCACCTCTATATGGTGGTGGCGGGGGAGGACGCCGCGGATACGGCGATGGCCTACGGCCGGGTCAACGCGGTGGTCTACACCGCCTATGCGCTCGCGCTCGGCTTCCTGCGCATTGAAAAGCCGGATATCCAGATCCGCCCGGATTTCACGGCGGAGGAGGGGAAGGTCGACTTCGCCGCGCGCGCGCGGCTGACGCCGCTCGTGGCGCTCGGCGCGGCCATCCGCATAGGGTGCGCGTTTTTGGTCAAAACCATGAGGAGAAAACATGCGCAGGAGCCCCCGGCCCCGGAGAAGGGCGCGCAGGGGAAAACCGGAGACTAACAGATCACAGGGAGGTCTTTTCGCTATGGGAAACAACAGCCATCCGATCAACGGGCTGATGGACAGCTCGCTGCAAAACCTGCGTTCGCTCGTCGATGCGGACACGATCATCGGCGAGGCGATCACCGCCCCCGACGGCACCATCATCATCCCGGTGTCCAAGGTCAGCTTCGGCTTCGTGTCGGGCGGCTCGGACATCCCCTCGTCCAAGCAGCCGGAGCTCTTCGGCGGCGGCGCGGGCGGCGGCGTGTCGGTACAGCCGCTGGCCTTCCTCGTCATCAAGGACGGCAGGGTCGACCTCCTGCAAATGAACGACAACAAGACGACCGCCGACCGGGTGGTGTCGATGGCGCCCGAGGTGATCGACAAGCTGGGCGCGCTCTTCCAGAAGAAGGAGAAGCCCGCCAGGGAAGCGAAAACCGCCGGGGACGACCCGCAGGCCGGGACGGAAATCCACATCGACCTGTAATGCGCCCGGAAAATCCCGCATAAAATG
>NZ_DBMDHH010000100.1:0-4293 GCF_057433415.1 Anaerotruncus sp.
ACGCCCGGCTTCTCTCCCAGCGCGGACACCGTGACCTGCCCGGCGGCCTGCGCCGTGAGCAGCAGCTTGCCCGCCGCCGCCGCGTCGTACTGCTCGGCGGTCGTGGCCGCCGCCAGCCCGATGGTCCCCGGCGTGTCCGCGCCGGTGATCTCCGCGACGGTCAATCTCTGCGTAAAGGGGGCCGTGTCGCCCGTCCAGCCCGCCGCCGTCAGCGTGGCGGTGACGTTCTGTGCCGGGGCCGCCTTGCCGTTCCACGCCGTCCGCTCCGTGGACGTGACGTGCTTTACCGCGTCCGCCACATGCGCGTCCAGCTCCTCTTTGAGCGGCCCGGCGCTCCCGCTGGGTTCCGCCCCCACGTCGGCCGCTGTCAGGGTGATCGACCCGGAGGCGTCCGGGGTCTTGCCGTTGACGATCGCCGGGTATCCGCGCGGTCCCTGCGATCCCTCCGGGCCCTGGATACCCCGCTCGCCCTGCGCGCCCTGCGGGCCTGCCGGGCCCTGGATGCCCTGCGGGCCCTCCGGTCCGACGGGGCCGGGATCGCCCTTGGGCCCCTGCGGGCCTGTAACGCCGGCGTCCCCCCTGTCACCCTTGGGTCCCTGCGCCCCCGTGGGGCCGGGATCGCCCTTGGGCCCCTGCGGGCCGGTCGCGCCGGCGTCTCCCCTGTCGCCCTTGGGTCCCTGAATCCCCTGCGCGCCGGGCGCGCCCTGCGGGCCCTCCGGCCCGGCGGGGCCCTGAATCGTGCCGATCTCCTGCCAGCCCGCCGTATCGGCCGACCAGATATATACGGTGTTGTTGGCCGCCGTGCCAACCGCATAGGCGTCCCCGGCCGCCGCCGTCTGGTGGGCCGCCATAAGCGCCGCCAGCGTCGGGTAAAGCCCAAGCACGTCGAAGCTTCGGCCATCCCTGCCGTCCTTACCCGCGGGCCCCTGTTCCCCGCGCGGTCCCTGAACGCCCTGCGGCCCCTGTGGGCCTGCGGGGCCCTGCTCTCCGGGGTCGCCCTTCGCCCCGCGCTCCCCGGCGGGTCCGGGGTTGCCCTGCGGCCCCTGCGCGCCCGCCGGGCCCTGCTCTCCGGGGTCGCCCTTCGCCCCGCGCTCCCCGGCGGGTCCGGGTTCCCCGCGCGGCCCCTGCGGACCGGTGGTCCCTTGGATGCCCTGCTGGCCCTGCACGCCCGCCACGCCCTGCGGGCCGCGAATGCTGCGCGCTGCCGGAGGATTCGCGGCGGACGCCTCGACGAGCGTAAAAGTAAGCGTACCGTCGCCGGCCACGCTCGGAAGCCAGACCTCTCCCTCCGGGCCTCGCACGCCCTGAATCCCCTGCGGGCCCTGTTCGCCCCGGGGCCCCTGCGGTCCGGTGACGCCGTGCACCACCGTCACGCCGTCCGCGTCCTCCACCTCGGAGTTTACAAACTGCATCCGGCCGCGCTGGGGCAGGAGGTTTCCGTCCCGGTCGAGGATCAGGTGCCCGCTCGACCCCGTCGCCGTCCATGTCTCGCCGTCCAGCGTGATTTCGATCACCCCGTCCGGGCTCAATCGGATCGCCTTGACGTCCGCCGCCTGCACCGGCTCGCCGCGGACCGTCAGGTCGTCCACCAGACGGTTGACCGCCGGGATGATCACATCCGTGGACAGCTCGTCAAACACCCTCTGCGCCTCTGACACGGAAAGCCCGAGCGGGTTTTGCCGCCCCAAAACCGTTTTCCCGGCATAGTCCTCCGGTAAGATTTTTTTGTACATGTTATCCCCCCTTGTAATTTCCGTTTTCGACGAACTCCAAAGAGATATTAAAAAGCCCGAACGGCTCATTGAGCTCGTTATTTTCCAGTCGGAACCTGATTTTGTCCACCTTTTTTTGCTTGATCTTTACGCCGATGGTTTTGGGGGTGGCGTCGGAAGAAAACGTAAATTTGGCAAAGTCGATATAGCCGAAATCCAGATACCGCGCGCGGGCGCCGGCATCGAAGAGCAGCGACCAGATGCCTTTTTTCTGCGCATAGACCTTGACCCCCGTCGCAATCGCCGAGGCCAGACGCACGGAGAAGTAGCGAAACGTTTTGTTTTTGTGGAAGTACTTGCCGTCCACGTCAGGCAAATCCCAATGGGCCTGGATCGGCGCCCCCGCGTCGTTGTAGCTCCCCTGCGCCTCCGGGTCCCCATAAAAGCGGTATATCTGCCCGGTTTCCGTGCCGAACCAAAGCCGCCCGTCCCGCTCCCACATAATCCGCGCGGGAACGTTGGTCCAGTGGTAGCACTCGTACTGGAAGGAGGAATAGGGCGCGTTGCGCTCGTATTTCTTCTGCATCCCGTCGAGGACGTAGCAGCGGCCGTTCACGCTGAGGATGTACAAATCCTGATAGGCGCATCCGACGGCCTCTTCCAGCTCCGCCTCCGCCGTCAGCGCCTTGTCGATGAGGCTGCTCCGGTTCTGTGCGTACCGTTCGCCGGTGATGTCCGCCGGGGTGATCGCCATAATCCCGGTCCGCGTCAGGAAGAGCGGCTCGTTTTGCAGGTAAGCGAAGGTGTATTTCCCAACCGCGCCCGCGCCCTGGAGGGCGTTGACGATGGGGAACGCGGCCGCCCCGTTTTGCAGGGCGCCGTTCCGGAGGATCACGTTGCGCCCGTCCTCCCCCTCGTCCTTGTGGGCGGCAAGGCGGTCGTTCACGACGCTGTAGCCCAATATCCGGCTGCTGTCCTGCCCGAGCACCGAATACCAGAGGTCCCCGAAGAACGTCGGGTCGTTCATCTGCGAATACCAGTCCTGGTTCGGGTATTTCGGGTTCCCGGTGGCGAACAGCCGGTCGGCCGCGCCGTTGACGCCGTAGAGGATCGACACGTCGCAGTGGTTGATCCGGTCCGCGTAGTCGTAGACGAGCTTTTGAAAGCAGATGCGGACGTTCTCCTTCCCCTCGATGGGAGACACGCCCGGCGCGATCGTGAAGGTCACCTTCCGGGCCACGCGGTCCACGGCGATCCCGCCGTCCTCCTTGACTTCATTCCACGTCCCGTCCGCCTTCAGGGTCTTCGCCGTGACCTTCTCGCTCCCCATGACCTCCGCCGCGAGCTGGAATTCCTTCTGGTCCGCGGCGGCCGCGAAGCATTCTTCCGCGTCTCCAAAGTCGCCGCGCGCCTTTGACGCCGTGATTTCCACATTGTCCGTGCCGTCCACGGGGGACGCGCCCGGCGCCGTCTTGAACGTGACCTTCCCCGTTTTCCGGTCGACCGTGAAATCGGTCGTCTCGGCAAGGTCCTGCCAGGTCCCGTCGCTGCCCAGCTTCCGGGCGGTGACGGGGGTCCCGTCGAGATTCCCGGTCGTGAGCTGGTAGGCGGTGGTCGACGCCTTTCCGTAAAAGCTCTCGGTCCACTTGCGGGAAAGCAGGTTGACCGGCTCCAGCGTGGTCCCCGCGCCGTCCGGATTCCGGGAAATGATGATCGTGGGCACATAGGCGATTTCCGTCACCGGCTCCACCCGGTAGCTCTTTTTCGGTTCCCCGTCCGCCGCGTCCTTGACGTCCAGTTCTCCGTAGACGAGATACCGCCTGCCGTCGAGCAGGTAGAGCTTTTTCCCGAACTGCCACGCGGCGGACCGCGTGTCCGCCATCTCCTCATAGACGGCCGCGTGATCCACGTACAGCCTGTTCCCCGCGTGCACGACCTCGCGGGTCCCGTTGTCGTCCGTCAGGTAAAACACGCCGTTGATCCGGCCGTCGTAGCTGTCCATCCGCTCATAGCCCATGCGCTTGCGGACCTTGCCCGGCTGGTCGCGGATCATGTTCGGCGCGTCCGGGCTCCGGTAGTCCTCCACATTGGCCGGCGCGTTGGAGAGGTCCACGCCGCGCAGCTCGTTGATCGCCAAAATCGAGCGGTCCGGGCTCTTGGGAATCTCAAATCTCGCCATCGCTTACCACCACCCGCTGCTGCTTTCAAATTCCCTGTTCGTCGCCGGGACCTCCACGCCGCGCAGTTCTTCCCGCGCGACTTCAAACTCGTTGCGATACTGCGTCGCAAGCCCGATGTCGTCCTCCTTGTAGAGCTGCGAGGCCATGTAGAGCGGCACCAGAACGGCGACCTCCGGGTCGAGCGGCATTTCATATCCGTCCGCGGTCTGCTGTGTCACCGGCGGCGGGTAGGCGTTGTAGTAGACCCGCCACGTCCCGGCGCGCTCCGCGGGAAGCACAAGGATATTCCAGCTTTCAAACAGGAACTCCGCCGTCTGGCCGTACCGTTCGCCGTCCTCAAAAAAAATCTGGTTCTCCCGCACGGTGTAGAAATCCTCCGCCAGCTCCTTCAGGTCGTACCG
>NZ_DBMDHH010000021.1:0-49170 GCF_057433415.1 Anaerotruncus sp.
TGGTTCCTTTCTTGGGCACGCAAGAAAGGAACTCGCTGTCGGTCGACTACCGACAAACTGCGCCGCTTCATGAGCGGCAAGCCTAAAGCGGCCGTGGCCGACTACCGACAAACTGCGCCGCTCACTGAGCGGTATGCCTAAGGACCGCCGTCGGCCGGCCACCGACAACCTCCGCCGCTCGCCGAGCGGCAAATCAGAGCTTATTGATCAGCAGAATCGAGATCAGAAGTCCATAAAGCGCGACGCCTTCGCCGAGGACGACGAAGATCAGCGCCTTACCGAACGCCTTGGGGTCCTCGGAAAACGCGCCGATCGCGGCGGGGGCGGTGGACGCGATCGCGATGCCCGCGCCCAGGCAGCTGAGTCCGGTGGCAAGCGCGGCGGCGAGATAGCCCATGCCTTGGTTGTTCTGGGCGGGGACGGTCTCGACGGCGGCAGTGTCCGGGGCCGTGTCGGGATCGGGCGTTTCGGCCGAAACGCCGACCGCCATCATGATCATCAGCAGGGTAGCGATGAGGAAAACGCCCGCGTTAGCAAGCACGCGCCTTCTGGCGCCGGAGGTGGAACCGACCTTGACGATGGGGATGAGCAGCAGGGTGGCCACGATCACCGCGGCGGTAGCAATCACAAACAACATCACAAATTACCTCCAAATTGAATTGGTATCCGCACCCGAAGGCACAGAGACGTGTCGGATGAGAAGATCACTTCCCCGCGCCCTTTACCGTGACGGGGGAGAATGGTTTTCCGTCGCCGTCGAAATAGCGGCTGAACATCTCGTAGAACTCGAGCCTGAGCACCTGGATGCCCACGATGAGGCCCTCCATGCCCATCACGAAGAGGTTGCCGATAATGATGACCGCGGGGCTGGCGGCGTTCCCGACCATCTCGGAGAGGGTGAAGACGACCGCCATCATGCCCGCGTGGCTGAGTACAAAGCCGCCCACGCGGAGGAAGGACATCGTGTTGGAGAAAAAGCTGAGCACCACCTCGAAGAGCTCGAAGGGCGCGACCGTCAGATAGGCGCCCATGCCCTCCTCCGGCTTTGCGCCGAGTCCGCGGAGCAGGTTGCCGAGCGGCTCCTTGAGCAGGATGACCGCCAGCGGCAGAACGATGAGCAGGATGACGTAGAGGTGGGTGAAATAGTTTTTGCCCGCCAGGAGCATCATGACCGCGCCGAAGAGGACCGCGCCGTAAAAGACAAGGCCCGCTACGCCGTTGGCGGAGAAAAACGCCCGTTCATAGTCGCGCTTGTGGAGGCTGACGAAGATATCCATCAGGATACAGGTGCAGATGAGCACCACGCCGAGCGCGACCGCAGCGACGAGGATGAGGTTGGTGTTTTCGGGGGCCATGACCTCGATCGGCTTGCCGGGCAGGCCCAGGACATTCGTATAGAAGGGGGTGAGCAGCTCCTCGAACCCGAACACCGACCCGTAAAGGGTACCGAAGATGCAGGAGAAGATGCCGATCCGGTTGACGACCGCGCCGATCTGGAACCGCTTGAACCTCCAGAGCAGCCACCCGCCCAGCACCAGCACCAGCCCCTGCCCGAGATCGCCGAACATGACGCCGAAGAGGAGGGAATAGGTGAATGCCACGAAGGGGGTGGGATCGAAGTCGCCGTAGGCGGGCAGGCCGTACATCTCGACGAACATCTCGAACGGGCGGGAGAACCAGCCGTTTTTGAGCTTGGTGGGCGGCTGGAGCCGTTTGTCCGAGTCGTCCGGCTTGACCTCGACGGTCACGTCGGCAAGCAGCCGCAGGCTCTTTGCAAAGTCGTCCGCGCGGCTCTCCTCGATAAAGCCGGTGATATAGAATACGTCGATGAATTCCCGTTTCAGTACAGAGACATATTTGCGCATGTCGAACGAGTCGGAGAGGAATTTCAGCCGGGTGTAGAGCTTGTAGTAGCGGTCCCGCTGCGCGTCCACCAGCTCCTGGAACTGGTTTTTGGCCGCCGCGAGCTGCTCCCGGTTGGTGGCGATCTCCTCCCGCAGCCGCGTCAGGGCGGTCTCCGGGGTGCCGTGAATGAAGGCGGGCACCCGCATCCGCTCAAAGTAGAGGGAGGAGAAGATGTCGTCGATCTCGGGCGCGTCCTCCGCCATGCAGAAATAGGCGCCCCAGCGGTAGTCCTTCTCCGCGTCGAACGATTTGAAGATGAAGGGCTTTCCCGCATAGAAGGAGAGCTTCTGGTAGCTGTCGAGCGGCAGCCGCCCGAGCCGCCCCTTGATATACTTGCAGGTGAAGAGCTCGTCGAAATCGACGTCGAGCTCCGCCAGGTGGGACAGGATCAGCAGCGCGGCCTCGTCCTGGTCGATCTCCCCCTGCAAAAAGTTCATCCGTTCCCGCAGGGCGCCGAGCCCCTCGGAAAAGGTCCTGTAAAAATCCTCGTAATACTGACGGCTGTGCGCCGCGACGCGGGACAGCTTGTCGCTCCGCACATATTCCGGCATGTACTTGGGGTTGAGCCCCGCGGCCACGCCCGCGTCGGTCAGCTTTTGCAGCGCGTCGGTGTAGGGATTCTCCTCCGACAGCGGCGTGAAGCCGCGGATGCCTCCCGCCGCCTGCTGCGAGGGCTCGGGATGGAAATCCCCCCTGTCCAAACAGCGTATGATGACGTCGTCGAGGCTCTTCATATCGCCGACGATGTTCACCAGCGCCAGCTTGGCAATCGACATGTGAATCCGCCCTTTCTCCGGCAGACGGGAACCGGCCCCCGCCGGTCCCCCCGGGATATTTGAAATGCCCGCCCCACCGGGGCCGGCCGGTCCTTCGCGTTTGAATCGGTCCTTTGCCTGGTCGTCCTTTACGCCTTATAGAGCAGCTTTTCGATCTTCTCGGGGGGCAGCCCGTAGCGGACCCCCTCGATGATGCGCACGATGTCCTCCGTCTCCATGCTGCGCAGCAGCATGAACGCCGTATACACCACCTCCGGGCTGGTCGAAAAACGGAGCAGCCTCCGGGTGGCGCGGTAGCGCACGCCGTCCGTCTCCCCCTCGAAGAAGCCGGTCTCCGGATCGATCCGCCGCCCGTAGGGGGTGGCGGAAAGCAGCTTCAAAAACGCCTGCGTGTCCCGCGCGCTGACCATCTCCTCGAGCTGGCGCGGCCTCAGCCGGCTGTAGAAGGGAAGCATCGTCACGCGGATGCGGTCGGCGTCCGCCTGAAAATAGGTTTTCATCCGGTAGATCGTGTTGAGGTTCATCAGCTCCGCCCGCATGGTGATCAGCTCCCGCAGCTCGGCGGAGGCCCTGCCGCGCGTCTCCCGCTTCGCCCGTTCGAGCAGCGTGGAAAAATAGCAGGTGCGCAGCGCCAGCTCATAGCGGGTGTAGCGCAGGGTGTTGCCGTCGGGCGGGTACTGCTTCTGGCAGCGGCGCAGCACCGGCTCGTAGGCCGTCCCGGCCACCGCCTCGATCACCTCGTCGAGGGAGCGCGCCCCCGCCAGCCCCAGGATGTTGAAGCTCGCGTAGGGCTGCATGAAGGTGGGCAGGGAGGCGACGAAGTCCTCCTGCTCGTCGGAGATGATATTGCGCAGGCTTGAAAGGATCAGCTCGATCTCCAGGTCCATGACGATGTACTGGTAGATGCTGTCCTTCTCGCGGACATATTTCGCGAGCCGCACGTACTGGTAAAAGAGGTCCCTGTGCAGCAGGTTCTCCAGCTGGCGGCGGTGGATCGTACTGTCCTGGACCCCCTCCAGCGCCGCGCGGTAGGGGGTCTTCTCCCGCAGGTAGGCGGAGATCTCCTGCACGTTCTGCTTGCGCAGCAGGTCGTCGTACTGGGCGGGGGAGAGCATCTGCCCGTACATGGCGCGCGCCTTGGAGATCACCGCATTTGCATACTGCGCCACGGCGTCACCCCCCGATGCAGCGGTTCACGATTTCGGCGACCCACCGCGCGCTGTTCTTCCGGTAGTTCGCCTTCAGGCGGCCGAGCGCCTCCTCGTGGCGCGCGCGCGCCGCGGCGAGGGCCTCCTCCTTCTCCACCTGGGCCTGCTGGCGGAACTGCTCCACCTTTTCCTGCTCCCGCTCGTGGTACTGCTTCGCGAGCTCTTTTTTATAATCGTCCATGTGCGCCAGCACGCTGCGGCGCTCCTCCTCCGCCTCTTCCACAAGCCGCCGGCCGCGCTTGTCATATTCGACCAGATTCTTGATGACCCGTTCCACAGCACCATCCCTTTCGCCGGAAGATGGAAGGGGGCTAATGCCCCATTCTGATTGTTTACTAAGTGTAGTCTCATTTTTTTGCTTTTGCAAGCGGATTTTCAATCCGCCGCGGTTTTTGCCCGCTTTCTGTGAGGCTCAAACCAAATTTCCGCGCCGGGGGCGCTATTTTTGTCAAACTTAACAATGTTTGGGACAGACACTAAGAAATTCAGGCAATATTTCCCGAGATAAAATCCCTCGATTTCCTTGATTTTCATTATACTAATTGTTATACTGTTAGTGAATATAGACAGGCACCAGTACGGCTGCCAAGTTCTGAGGGAGGATCCAAGCTATGAAAAAATTGACAGCGACCATCAGCGTGCTGCTGGTACTTGTCATGGCGCTTTCCGCGCCGGCATCGGCAATCGCGATCATCACCAGCGACACCTTCAGCACCAGCGCCAAATCGGCCGACAAGTGGGTGACCGACCGGTATGACCCCGAGGAGTTCGACCGCTCGGACGGCAAGCTCTATCTCTCCGTGGGGCCGAAGGGCTACTACAAATACCGTTCGGACGACAAAAAGGACAAATACTACGCCCTCCAGGGTAAGAAGCTCCCGGTCGAAATGCCCTCGAGCAACACCTGGACCGCAACCGTGAAGATCAATATCGACGACAACTGGTTCTCGTCGAGCGACGGACGCCGCCGCGCCGAGTTCCGCGTCGACCTCGTGGACGGCGACGGCAACACGCTCAAAAATTCCTCGCCCGCCATCGCGCTCGTCAAGGGCGGTTCCGGCGCGCCCGTGCTCAAATATTATAACCCGAAAGCGCAGGGAAGCTGGGGCATGGCCAACCGGTTTGTCAACGGCGACAAGGAAACCGAGGACCTCACCGTGGAAGAGGGCTGGCACTCCCTGCTCATCAAGGCCAACAACGGCGTGCTCACCTACTACTTCGACGAGAAGAAGCTCGGCAACTGCACGCTGACCACCAAGGACGTCTATCCCTCCTACATCGCGCTCAATGTCTATAACTACGACCGCCCGCAGATGGTCGAGTGGGATAACGTCACCCTCTATGACGGAAGCTACCTCATCCGCCAGCTCTCCTCCGAGGCGCAGGACAAGAAGGATGAACGCCTGGAGAGCCAGTACGAGAAAAAGCGCAACAACTGGGAGGACAAGTACACCGAGTACATGTTCGGCCGCAACAGCACGGATAAGACCGTGGAAATCGATGGGAAGACCTTCGACACCGGCAAGTGGTACACTCAGAGCAAGCTCAAGAGCACCTTCAAGATCTCCGACAAGGACTGGGATAAGGAAAACGATGAGTTGAAAAATATCTTGGCTACTTGTCCGTTGCCTGTGGAATCCCGCGAGAAAAAAGAAATGCCCGACAGCTATTGGGACTACTGACGCGCCCCATTTGCGGCCCCTGACCGCAAATGGCCTGTGGGCGGGTCTGCCCGGCGCTTTGCGCCGGAGCGCCGCTTCGCGGCGACGCCCGCCCACGCGCGTTCACGGGCGGAGGGTCGGCGACCCTCCCCCGTGTGCCCCTACCTGATAAGTGCTTAAATGATAAAGCGGCCGCCCATTCGGGCGGTCGCTTTTGTTGTGCCGACAATCAGTCCTTTTTGTGGAAGCTCGGGTCATTTGTCCTCCCCAGAATATAATCAGTGGAGGTATGGTAGAAATCAGCCAGGAGAATCAGCCTGTCAACCGGCAGGGGACGAATCCCACGCTCATATTTTTGATAGTATTGCGGTGTAGTCTTTATGACCTCCGCAACATCCCTTTGGGTCAGGTCGTTGTCCTCCCGCAGTGCTCGCAAACGTTGCGGATAAAGCATCGCTATCACCTCAAAAATATTGTATCACTAATCACATATGACACCCTTGACAATAGCCATATGTGGCTATACAATATTAGTTAGGAGGTGATTTCATGGACAAAGATATTTTAAAGGCACTTTACGAAGGGGAAGTATATCCATCGGAGCAGCTCGGCCCGATTCCCGAGGAAAAGGAAATGATGGAGATGTGCAATTTGCTTTGGCACCGGATGGGGATGGAGGATCAAAAGAGGCTGGATCACATCACCGACCAGTTCGCGGTGGTGTGCGGGGCGTATGCGCTGCGCGGCTTCCGTTCCGGCTTCAAGCTGGGCGCGCGCATCGCGCAGGCGCTGTATCCCTGACCGCCCGGCCGCTTTCCTGTTGAAGGCGTGGCATTTGCCTTCTTCATGCGGTTGGCTGGACGTGAGCGAAGGGGGGATCCTCAAGGGGGGCGAGCTTTGCGCCCAGTTTTCTTCAAGTGAGCCCCCCTTGAGCGCCCTTCTTTCGTCCATTTCTTGGGCGATCAAGAAATGGACCCGCCCGCCGGGGCGGGACCCGGCAATCCCCGCCGCCGAAGGCGGCTCCCCTAAAGCGCCCCGGAGGGGCGCGATAAAAGTCCTCCGCCCGATGAGCGGCAAATCTAAAACCGCCCGCCGGGGCGGGACCCGACAAACTCCGCCGCTCACTGAGCGGCAAATCTAAGAAAAAAGAGCGGGCCCAACCGGGCCCGCTCAAAAACAATTTTTAAGATTTCTTCTTCATCTGCTCGCGCATGCGCTGGGCATGGTCGAGAACCTTCTTGCGGATGCGGATGCTCTTGGGGGTGACCTCCAAAAGCTCGTCGTCGCTGAGGAATTCGAGGGATTCCTCGAGGGAGAAGCGGCGCGGCGGGATGAGGCGGAGCGCGTCATCCGAACCGGAGGCGCGGGTGTTGGTGAGCTGCTTTTTCTTGCAGACGTTGACGGCGATGTCCTCGTTCTTGGGGGACATGCCGACGACCTGCCCGGCGTAGACCGGCTCGCCCGCGCCGAGGAAGAGGGTGCCGCGCTCCTGCGCGTTATAGAGGCCGTAGGTGATCGTTTCGCCCGTCTCGAACGCGATGAGGGAGCCGTTCTGGCGGCGGGGGATGTCGCCCTTATAGGGGGCGTAGCCGTGGAAGAGGGTGTTCATGACGCCCTCGCCCTTGGTGTCGGTCAAAAACTCGCTCTTGTAGCCGAAGAGGCCGCGCTCGGGGATGACGAAGGTCATCTTCATGCGGCTGCCGACCGGCTCCATCGACTGGAGCTCGCCCTTGCGGGGGCCCATCTTCTCCATGACCGATCCGGAGGACTCGGCCGGGACGTCGATCGTCAATTCCTCGAACGGCTCGCACAGCTCGCCGTCGATGGTTTTGAGCAGCACCTTGGGGGTGCTGACCTGGAACTCGTAGCCCTCGCGGCGCATGTTCTCGATGAGGATCGACAGATGCATTTCGCCGCGCCCGCAGACGACGAAGCTGTCGGCGGTGTCGCCGTCCGAGACGCGCAGGGAGACGTCGCGCAGCAGCTCGCGGTAGAGGCGGTCGCGGATCTGGCGGGTGGTGACGAATTTGCCCTCGCGGCCCGCGAAGGGGCTCGTGTTGACCGAGAAGGTCATCTCCACGGTGGGCTCGGAAATCTTGACGAAGGGCAGCGCGATGCTGCTGCCCGCCGCGCAGACGGTGTTGCCGATGTTGATGTCCTCGATGCCCGAGAACTGGACGATGTCGCCGACCGTGGCCGATTCGACCTGGGTGCGGCCCACGCCGGTAAACTGGTAGATCGCGGTGATCTTGCCCTGCTTGAGGAGCTCCTTGTCGTGGTAGTCGCAGACGTTCATCTGCTCGTTGACCCGCAGGGTGCCCTGCTCGATGCGGCCGACCGCCATGCGGCCAACATAGTCGTTATAATCGATCGACGAGACGAGCACCGCGGTGGGCAGCTCGGGGTCGCCCTGGGGGGGCTGGATGTAGTCGACGATCGTATCCATGAGCGGCAGCAGGTCGGTGCCCGCCACCTCGGGGGAGATCGAGGCGGTGCCGTCGCGGCCGGAGCAGAAGACCATCGGGCTGTCGAGCTGCGCGTCGGACGCGCCGAGGTCCATCAGCAGCTCGAGCACCTCGTCGATGACCTCGTAGACGCGCGCGTCGGGTCGGTCGATCTTGTTGATGACCACGATGACCGCGAGGTCGAGGTCGAGTGCCTTGCTCAGCACGAAGCGGGTCTGGGGCATCGGGCCCTCCGCCGCGTCGACGAGCAGCAGCACGCCGTCCACCATCTTGAGCACCCGCTCCACTTCGCCGCCGAAATCGGCGTGTCCCGGGGTGTCCACGATGTTGATCTTCACGCCCTTGTATTCCGCGGAGGCGTTCTTCGCCAGGATCGTGATGCCGCGCTCCCGCTCGATGTCGTTCGAGTCCATCACGCGGTCCTGCACCGCCTGGTTCTCCCGGAAGGTGCCCGACTGCTTGAGCATCCCGTCGACCAGCGTCGTCTTGCCGTGGTCGACGTGCGCGATAATGGCAATATTGCGTAAGTCTTCTCTCTTGATATTCATATACCCTGCTTCCCATCTGCCGTTCTCCGGCACATTCATTGATTCGACAATTTTACCTTGGTATCATACCGCCAAACAAGTATGTTGTCAAGAAAAACCCGGCAATTTTAGTAACTTTGCTAATGTGGGCCGGAAATCGCGGCTGCTGTCGGGCAGTTTCCCCCACATGCGGCGGCAGCCGGACGCGGGCGGGAACCCTTCCGTACGGGCGGCGCCGCCGGGGAGGGGACGCGGCCGGCCTGAATCAAACGTTTTGGCGCCGCTTTTTCAAAAGCGGCAAAAAGGAAGGGCCGCCCGCCGGGCGGCCCCTCGTTTTTTCGTCTCTTTTGTCACTCGTCGCGGCCGCAGCACTTTTTGTACTTTTTTCCGCTGCCGCAGGGGCAGGGATCGTTGCGTCCGACCTTTTTGACCGAGCGGGGCTTGTTCTGGATGGTGCCGTCGCTGCCGAAGCCCTCCTGCGCGGGCTTGGCGACCTGCTCGCGCTTGGGCTCCTGGTTGGTGCGCAGCTGAATGGTAAACATCAGCTTGACGGTGTCCTCGCGGATCGACTCGATCATCGCGTCGAACATGTCGAAGCCCTCGATGCGGTACTCGACGACCGGGTCCTTCTGGGCGTAGGAGCGCAGGTACATGCCGCGCTTGAGCTCCTCCATGTCGTCGATGTGCTGCATCCACTTGGTGTCGACGTTGCGCAGCAGCACGACGCGCTCGACCTCGCGCATAATCGGGGAGGTGAACTGCTCCTCGCGCGCGGCGTAGAGCTTTTCCGCGCGCTCCCTGAGCTGCCGCTTGATCTCGCCGTCGGTAATCTCGCCGAGCTGTTCGGTGGTGTAGCGCAGGTCGTCGTGGGTGGTGAGCCAGCCCATGAAGTAGTCGCGAAGGCCCTCGAGGTTCCAGTTGTCGTGGACCTCCTTGTCGACGAGGTAGCGGTCGACGACCGAATCGATCGTCTCGGTGATCATATTCTTGATGATACCGCTGATGTCCTCGCCGTCGAGCACCTTGTCGCGCTGGGAGTAGATCACCTCGCGCTGGCGGTTCATGACGTCGTCGAACTGGAGGACGTTTTTGCGGATGCCGAAGTTGCGGGTCTCGACCTTCGACTGGGCGGACTCGATCGAGTTGGAGAGGATCTTCGCCTCGATGGGCATGTCGTCCTCCGCGCCGATCATGTTCATCATGTTCTGGATGCGCTCGCCGCCGAAGAGGCGCATGAGGTCGTCCTCGAGCGAGATGAAGAAGCGCGTTTCACCCGGGTCGCCCTGGCGGCCGGAACGGCCGCGCAGCTGGTTGTCGATACGGCGGGACTCGTGGCGCTCGGTGCCGATGATGAAGAGGCCGCCCGCCTCCCGGACCTTCTCCGCCTCGACGGAGATCTCCGCCCGGTACTGGTCCATCTTCTCGCGGAAGAGCCTGCGGGCCGCGAGGATTTCCTCGTTGTGGGTGTCGGCGAAGCCGGTGGCCTCGTTGATCGTCTCCTCGTCGTAGCCCTCGCGGCGCAGATCCGCCTTGGCGAGGTACTCGGCGTTGCCGCCGAGCATGATGTCGGTGCCGCGTCCGGCCATGTTGGTGGCGATCGTCACCGCGCCGTACTTACCGGCCTGCGCGACGATCTCCGCCTCCTTGTCGTGGTACTTCGCGTTGAGCACCTCGTGCCTGATGCCGCGGCGCTTCAGCATCTGCGAAAGCAGCTCGGACTTCTCGATCGAAATGGTGCCGACCAGCACCGGCTGGCCCTTTTCGTGGCACTCGACGATGTTCTCGATGACCGCTTGGAACTTCGCGGTCTCGGTCTTGTAGACGACGTCGGGGTGGTCGTGGCGCTGGATGGGCTTGTTGGTCGGGATCTCGACGACGTCGAGCTTGTAGATCTCCATAAACTCGTCCGCCTCGGTGAGGGCGGTACCGGTCATACCGGCGAGCTTATCGTACATGCGGAAGAAGTTCTGGAAGGTAATCGTGGCGAGCGTCTTGCTCTCCCGCTCGACCTTCACGCCCTCCTTGGCCTCGATGGCCTGGTGCAGGCCCTCGTTGTAGCGGCGGCCGAGCATGAGGCGGCCGGTGAACTCGTCGACGATGATGACCTCGCCGTCCTTGACGACGTAGTCGACGTCCCGCTGCATGATGCCGTGGGCCTTGATCGCCTGGTTGATGTGGTGCTGGATCTGCATGTTGTCGCCGTCGGTGAGATTGTCCAGCCCGAAGTATTCCTCCGCCTTCTTGACGCCTGAGGCGGTCAGCGTGGCGGTCTTGGCCTTCTCGTCGACGATGTAGTCGCCGTCGACGTCGTCGTGCTCCTCCTTGGAGTCCGCCTCGGCCACGCGGTAGCATTTGAGGGTGTTCGCGAAGCGGTCGGCCTTCTCATAGAGGTCGGTGGACTTGTCGCCCTGGCCCGAGATGATGAGCGGGGTGCGCGCCTCGTCGATGAGGATCGAGTCGACCTCGTCGACGATCGCGTAATTGTGCCCTCGCTGGACCTTGTCCGTCTTGTAGATGACCATGTTGTCGCGCAGGTAGTCGAAGCCGAACTCGTTGTTGGTGCCGTAGGTGATGTCGCAGCCGTAGGCCTCCCGCCGCTCGGCGGTGGTGAGCCCGTGGACGATCAGCCCGACCGTGAGGCCGAGGAAGCGGTAGACCTTACCCATCCATTCGGAGTCGCGCTTGGCCAGGTAGTCGTTGACCGTGACGATGTGCACGCCCTTGCCGGTCAGCGCGTTCAGATAGGCGGGCAGGGTGGCGACGAGGGTCTTGCCCTCGCCGGTCTTCATCTCCGCGATGCGGCCCTGGTGGAGGATGATGCCGCCGATGACCTGCACGGGGAAGTGCCGCATGCCGAGCACGCGGTCGGACGCCTCGCGGCAGGTTGCGAAGGCGTCGGGCAGCACGCTGTCGAGCGGCTCGCCCTGCGCGAGGCGCTCCCGCAGCTTGGGCGTCATCGCCTTGAGCTCGTCGTCGCTCATGGCGCGGTAGGTTTCCTCCAGTTCAAGCACCTTCTGCTGAAGGGGCAGGACACGTTTGATCTCCCTGCTGGAATAGGTCCCGAAGACCTTGTTTAAAATACCCATTTTGTCACCTCATAGTCTGATACGCGCGGACCCTCCCATGCCGTTTCAAAAAGCCGCGGCTGGCTGGAAATGCGTATACTTTAACTTGTACATTTTACTCCCGCCCGCCGTCAAAGTCAACCTCGTTTTCCCGCTTGCGGCGGCGGTTTGGGGCCTCTCCACAGAGGGAGGAGGACGGGCGGACGCATCTCTGCTTATTATAACCAAAAAAAATCCAAAAATTAGGCCTATTTTGTTTTGCAACCGTGAACAAAAGCTGAACAATCCCCTTGATAAAGCCTTGACAAACTAATATAATAAAGATTGGACAACCCCAGTAAACAAACCGAAAGGAGTACCGATATGAACTATTCTCATGAAGTGGAGAGAATGTGCGTTCTCGCCAAAGGACCCAAGCACGGTCCCGCGCCCATTCCCGAAGAGGGCAAATGGGTAAAGGCCTACGAGATCAAGGATATCTCCGGACTCACACACGGCGTGGGCTGGTGCGCGCCGCAGCAGGGCGCCTGCAAGCTCACCCTCAACATCAAAAACGGGATTATCGAGGAGGCGCTCGTCGAGACGCTGGGCTGCTCCGGCATGACCCATTCGGCCGCGATGGCGGGCGAGATCCTCCCCGGCAAGACCATCCTGGAAGCCCTCAACACCGACCTCGTCTGCGACGCGATCAACGTGGCGATGCGGGAGCTCTTCCTCCAGATCGTCTACGGCCGCAGCCAGACCGCCTTCTCCGAGGGCGGGCTCCCGATCGGCGCGGGCCTCGAGGACCTCGGCAAGGGCCTCCGTTCCCAGGTCGGCACCATCTTCTCCACCAACGCCAAGGGCGTGCGCTACCTTGAGCTGGCGGAGGGCTATATCCTCTCGGTCGCAGTCGACAACAACAATGAGGCCATCGGCTACAAGTTCGTCAAGGTCGGCAAGATGCTCGAGGACATCCGCCACGGCGTGGACCCCAAGGAGGCGTTCGAGAAGAATATCGGCACCTACGGCCGCTACGCCGACGCCCCCAAATACATCGACCCGCGTGAAGAATAAGAGGAGAGGGAGGTAACACACATGGCAAAGTTTGAAGGACAGGAGAGAAGGATGCCCAAAATCAGCGCTTGTCTCGCTGAGTACGGCATGTCTTCCCTTGAAGATGCAAGAGAGATCTGCCTTGCCAAAGGCATTGACGTGGAAAAGATCGTCAAGGGCGTGCAGCCCATCGCGTTCGAGAACGCCGTCTGGGCCTACACCCTCGGCACCGCCGTCGCCATCAAGAAGGACTGCAAAAAGGCCGCGGACGCCTCCGAGGCGATCGGCATCGGCCTGCAGGCGTTCTGCGTGCCCGGCTCGGTCGCGGAGACCCGCGCCGTCGGCCTCGGCCACGGAAACCTCGGCGCCATGCTGCTGCGCGACGAAACCAAATGCTTCTGCTTTTTGGCCGGCCACGAGTCGTTCGCCGCGGCGGAGGGCGCGATCGGCATCGCCCGCAACGCCAACAAGGCCCGTAAGGAGCCGCTGCGCGTCATCCTCAACGGACTGGGCAAGGACGCCGCCTATATCATTTCCAGAATCAACGGTTTTACCTATGTGGAAACCAATTATGATTTCGCCACCAGCGAGCTCAAGGTGATCGGCGAGACCGCCTATTCCGACGGCGAGCGCTCCAAGGTCAAGGTCTACGGCGCCAACGACGTGCTTGAGGGCGTGGCCGTCATGAAGCACGAGAAGGTCGACGTCTCGATCACCGGCAACTCCACCAACCCGACCCGCTTCCAGCACCTGGTCGCGGGCACCTATAAGAAATGGTCCTATGAGAATAACGTCAAGTACTTCTCGGTGGCCTCGGGCGGCGGCACCGGCCGCACCCTGCACCCCGACAACATGGCGGCCGGCCCGGCTTCCTACGGCCTCACCGACTCGATGGGCCGGATGCACGGCGACGCGCAGTTCGCCGGAAGCTCCTCCGTCCCCGCGCACGTCGAGATGATGGGCCTCATCGGCATGGGCAACAACCCCATGGTCGGCGCGACCGTCGCGTGCGCCGTCGCCGTCGAGGAATCCTTCAAGTAAGGTTTTACTCTTATAAAAAGGCCATGCGGGCAAAGCCCGCATGGCCTTTTTCCTTTTTTCAGATGCGCGCCGCGCCGCACGCCCGCGCGGCTTCGGCGACCGCTGCGGCGACCGTCTTCCCGACCCGCGGGTCGAACGCCCGGGGCAGCAGGTAGTCCCCGCAAAGCTCCCCGCCGGACACGAGCCCCGCGATCGCGTAGGAGGCGGCGGTGAGCATTTCATCGGTGATCTCCCGCGCGCGCACGTCGAGCGCGCCCCGGAAGATGCCGGGGAAGGCGAGGACGTTGTTGATCTGGTTGGGGTAGTCCGACCGTCCGGTCCCGACCACCCGCGCGCCGCCCGCGAGGGCCTCCTCGGGCAAAATCTCGGGGACGGGGTTCGCCATCGCGAAGACGGCCGCGTCTTTCGCCATCGCGGAGACCATCTCCGCCGTGACGAGCTTTGGGCCCGACACGCCGATGAAGACGTCCGCGCCCCGCAGCGCGTCGGCGAGCGTTCCTGTCCGGTGGCCGCGGTTGGTGAGCGCCGCCATCCGCGCGTGGGCGGGGCTCAACCCCTCCACTCCCTCGCAGAGGATGCCCGCCCGGTCGCAGAGAATGACCTCCCCGACGCCGAGCGCCCTCAGGCGCAGGGCGATCGCGGTGCCCGCCGCGCCCGCACCGTTGATGACGGCGGTGACCGCCTCCATCCGCTTGCCGACCAGCTTGAGGGCGTTGATCATGGCGGCGGAGACGACGACCGCCGTGCCGTGCTGGTCGTCGTGGAAGACGGGGACGTCGCACAGCTCCCGGAGCCTGCGCTCCACCTCGAAGCAGCGGGGCGCGGCGATGTCCTCAAGGTTGATGCCGCCGAAGCTCCCCGAGATGAGGTGGATGGTGCGCACCAGCTCGTCGACGTCCTTTGTGCCGACGCAGAGCGGGAAGGCGTCCACCCCCGCGAACTCCTTGAAGAGGACGCATTTCCCCTCCATAACCGGCATGCCCGCCTCGGGCCCGATGTCCCCGAGCCCGAGCACCGCCGACCCGTCGGTGACGACCGCCACAAGGTTCCAGCGGCGGGTGAGCTCGAACGATTTCGCCGGGTCCTCCCGGATGGCGAGGCAGGGCTCCGCCACGCCGGGCGTGTACGCCAGCGAGAGGTCCTCGCTCGTGCGCACCGGCACGCGGGAGGTGACCTCCAGCTTGCCCCGCCATTCGGCATGTTTTTCCAGGGCTTCTTGTCTGTAATCCATCGTATCCCCCATTTTGATCCTCCGGTCAACCGGGCGTCCGCGGCGGGCGGGGACCCTCCGTCCCCAGCTCGTCGCACACCGCCTCGATGTCCCGCATGATTTCATAGATATGCTCCCGCATCGTCTTGACCCCGCCCACGACGTCCCGGTCACGGAAGGCCTGTACGATTCTTTCGTGGGGCTCGATCGCGTTTTTATAGGTCCGGGTCTGTTTGGTGCGGTATTTGTTGATGATCCCCTGCATCTCCCGGTTGATGTTGATCAGCAGCTTGTTGCGGCTGCAATCCATGATATAGGAGTGGAACCGGGAGTCGGCCTCGATCATCCCGGCCACGTCGCCGGACTTTACCGCCGCCGCGAACCGCTCGTGGAGGCGTTCGAGCGCCTGGGTCTCCTGCCCGGTCGCATGGGAGATCGCCAGCCGCACCGCGAGCGGCTCCATCGCGAGGCGCACCTCAATATAGTCCATGAAGCTGATGTCCGGTTCATCCACCCATTTCTGCACCTCGGGGGAGAGCTCGTTCTTCTTGAGGATGAAGGAGCCCTTGCCCGAGCGGATGTCCAAAAACCGGCGCGCCTGCAAGATCCGCAGCGCCTCGCGCACGCAGGTCCTGCTCACCTGCAGCATCCCGCAGAGCTGCTGCTCCGACGGCAGCTTGTCCCCAATCTGGTACTCGTCCGACTGAATCAGTTCCTTAATGCTCTCCACCGTCAGGTCGGTGATCGAGGTATACCGTACCGGTTCCATAATCCGTCCTCCCGTCGCGCTCACTGGTTGTCTGGAACCAGTATAGCACATATTTCCGACGGCCGTAAACGCCCGGCTGCCGATCTATTGATTTTACGGCCCCGCGCCGATATAATAGGTGCAGAGGGCGTGTCCGCCCGGCCGAAAGGAGCCCGCCTATGCAGCCGATCGCCAGAATCTCTTCCACCGACCACGCGGTCAACCACATCCGGGACAGCATCCTGTCCGGGGCATACCGCAGGGGGGACAAGCTCCCCGCCGAAATGGAGCTGTGCGAGCTGCTCCACGTCGGGCGTTCGACCGTGCGGGAGGCGCTGCGCGTCCTGCAGGCGATGGGGCTCGTCGAAATCCGCCACGGCAAGGGCGCGTTCGTCACCGACCGGGAAAACGCCGTGACCCCTGAGATGTGGTTCCAAAAGTACAACTACAAGGTCGCCGACATCATGCAGGTGCGCCTGCCCATCGAGCAGATGGCGGTGCGGCTCGCGGCGATCAACATGCAGGAGAAGGAGCTCTCCCACCTGCAGGAGATCCAGGATTCCTTCCGCCGCGCGGTCGAGGAAAACAACGTCAACCAGATGACGCTGGCCGACGAGTATTTCCACGGCGCGATCATCGAGGGGACCCACAACCCGCTGCTGATCTCCTTCAACGCGAACCTGACCGAGGCGATGCGGGAATACCGCCTGCACTCCTTCTCGGTGCCGGGCAACCCCGAGCACGCCGTCGGGCCGCACGAGGACATCCTCTCCGCTCTGCGGCTCCACAACCCCGAGCTCGCGGCCGCCTACATGGTCACCCACATCCAGAGCTCCCTCTCCGATATGCAGCGCATCCTTTGAACCGCCGGGGAAACCCCGGCGGTTTTTCCGTCAGCCCATCAGCAGGTTGGGCAGGAAGGTGATGATCTGCGGGAAGAAGGAGAGCAGCAGGATGACGATAAGCAGCGGCGGCAAAAAGGGCAGCACCGCCTTGACCATCCGTTCGAGCGGGATGTCCCCCACCTTGCAGAGGACAAAGAGCACCATGCCGAAGGGGGGCGTCAGCAGGCCGACCATCAGCGTGATGATCATGATGATCCCGAAGGCCAGCGGGTCGATCCCCGAATTCACAAGCACCGGCAGGAAGACGGGCGCCAAAATCGTGATCGACGCGAGGTTTTCCATGAAGCAGCCCACCACCAGCAAAAACGCCACAAGCAGCAGGGTGATGACGTAGGGGTTGGTTGACACCTGCGCGATGGCGGAGGCGAGGTGCTCGGCGATCTTTGAGCGGGTGATCATGTAGCCGTAGAGGGAGGCGCAGAAGCAGATCATCATGATCGTGCCGGAATCCCGCAGCGTCTCCCACAGCACCGACTTGAGGGTTTTAAAATCGACCTCCTTGTAGACGAACACGGTCAGCACCGTCGCGTAGACCGCCGCGATCGCCGCCGCCTCGGTCGGCGTGAAGACGCCCGAGAGGATGCCGCCGATGATGATGACCGGCGTCAGCAGGGAGAGGAAGGCGCGGCGGAAGGTCCGCCACACGACCGAGATGCGGAATCGCTCCCCCTTGGGGAAGTGGTGCCGGACCGCGTAGATTTCCACGTAGATCATCATCGCGATCGCCATCAGGATGCCCGGCACGATGCCCGCGATCAGCAGCGCGCCGATCGAGCAGCCGGTCATCAGGCCGTAGATGACCAGCGGAATGCTCGGCGGGATGATCGGGCCGATCGTCGACGAGACGCCGGTGACCGCGAAGGTGAAGTCGTCCTCGTAGCCCGCCTCGCGCATCGCCTTGATCTCGATCGCGCCGAGGCCCGCCGCGTCAGAGGTGGCCGTGCCCGTCATGCCCGCAAAGATCACGCTGGCGATGATGTTCACATGCCCGAGCCCGCCCCGCAGCCAGCCCACCGTCGATTTTGCGAAGTCGAAGATGCGGGAGGTGATGTTCCCCGTGTTCATGATCTTCCCCGCGTAGAGGAAGAGGGGGATGGAGAGCAGCAGGAAGTTATTGAGCCCGTAGACCGATTTCTGCGCGATGACCTCGGGGCGGAAGGCGCCGAGCCCGCGCTCCAGAATCATCAGAATGGCGGCCGAGCCGCCCATCGAGATCGCCACGGGTATGCCGATCAGAAACGCCGCGATGAGGATGACCAGGTACCAGATTCCCATCTTATTCCCCCTCCTTTTCCGGTCCGCCGCCCCGCAGTTCCCGGAGGAGCGCAAGGACGATGCTCACGAGCGCGCCGCCGCTGCCGACGATGGCCGCGACGTAGAGCCAGCCGTTGCTCAGCCACTCCATAGTGGAAAACCTGGTCGGCCAGACCGACACGGCCATCTTGACCGCTCCCGCTAAAATAACCGCGAAAAAGGCCGCCATAAAGAGCGATATGAGGCTGTCCAGGACCTTGCGCGCCCTGCCCCGGAGCTTGGCGCGGAAGGTGTCGATGACGATGAGCTCGTTTTCGCGCACGGCCACGACCACCCCCCAGAAGCAGAGGAAGATGAAGAGCAGCCGGCTCATCTCCTCCGTCCACGGGACGCTCACCCTGAGGATAAAGCGGCAGACGACCTGCAGAATCACCACCGCCACCATCGCGGTAAAGATGAGGATTCCGGCCGCGTCGAACAGCTTTTTGACCTGTTTCAATCCGTTCCCTCCTTCAAACCGGTTTTGTCCGGGCCGGCGGGCCCGGAGAGAACCCAATCAGCCCGGTGCCTCGCGCACCGGGCTGCTGCGTTCCCGGATTTTCCGTTTCCTCAGTAGGCGGCGATCTCCTCCGCCGTCGTGACCGGCCACTTCTCCGCGTAGAACTTGTCCATCGCGGGCTTCACCTTGTCCAGGTAGGGCTGCAGGTCGGTCATCTCACAGAAGGTGACGCCCGCGTCCTCGCACTGGGCCCGCAGCTCGGCTTCCATCTCCTCGCCAAGCGCCGTGGCGTACTCGGTGGCTTCGGCAGCCGCCTCGTCGATCATCGTCCGGTAGGCCTCGGGCAGTCCGTTATAGAATTCGGCGTTCATCTGCCACATCGAGATGGAATAGTAGTACTTCGACAGGGTGATGTAGTCCTGCACCTCATAGAGCTTGTTGGTGACCAACTGGTCGAAAGGACCCTCCGAAGCGTTCACAACGCCCATCTGGAGCGAGGTGAAGAGCTCGGGCAGCGCGATCGGAACGCAAGTCGCGCCCAGCGCGCCGAAGGTGTCCATGAAGAGCGCCGACTCGGGGGTGCGGATGGTGAGCTTGGCGATGTCGTCGACGCTTTCGATCGGCGTGTTGGAGGTGATGTGCCGGTAGCCGCGGCCCATCACGCCGAGGGTGTAGAGATTGTGGCTTTCGAGCATCTCCTTGCGCATCGCGTCGCCCAGCTCGCCGTTCCACACCGCCATGAAATGGTCCTTGTCGCGGAAGACGAAGGGGGAGTCGAAGAAGGAGTATTCTGGCGTGAAGATCGAGATCGGCAGGGTGCCGAACGCCGCCATGTCGATCTCCCCGAGCTTGAGCGCCTCGGCCTGCTCCTTTTCTCCGCCCGTCGAGCCGCTGGCGTAGACGTTGAGCGTGATTTTTCCGCCGCTCTTTTCGCCGAGGAGTTCGCCGAATTTGTCGATCCCCTTGAGGATCGCGGTGCCCGGCTCGAAGATGCTCGCCACATGGATTGTCACCTCCGGCAGGTCCGCCGTGTCCGCGGCGGCTCCCGACGGGGCGGCCGTCTCCGGCGCCGCGCTCTGGGCGGGCGCCGCGCTCTCCCCGCATCCCGCCGCCAGGGCCAGGATCATCGCGGAAGCCAGCAGTACGCTCATCAACTTTTTCATAGTTACCTCCTGTTCCTTGTTGGTCCCCAACTTGTGTCGGTGTCTGTTTTATCCTTCCGGCGCCTCCTGCGGCACCGGGATCAGATAGGTTTCCGGCGGGAGGCCCAGCTCCCGGCAAAGGGCGGTGATCTCCTCGAGCGTCTTGTCGTTGAGATAGATGCCGCGGCGGAGGTTTTCCTCACAGGCGAGCATCTCCTTCTGCCCGTGGGTGTAGACGCAGGGTGCGCCCTGCGCCGTTTGGGACTCCCGCAGCTTATTCAGGTAGGCGGAAAGGCGGCGTTCGGTCTCCTCCCGGTCGCCGAACATCCCGTAGTCGACCGCCAGGAAAAAGTGGCTGCACCGGTCGCAGTCGAACCGCTTGCGGATTTCGTCGCTCGTCACGCCGCCCGCCAAAATACCCGTCATGATCTCGACGATCATGCCGAAGCCGTAGCCCTTGTGGCTGCCGAACTGCTCCCGCGCCCCGCCGAGCGGCAGGATGCCGCCCCCCTGCTTTTTGCCGATATCGTCCAGCACCCGCCGGGGGAGGGTGCTCGTCTTTCCGTCCGAGTCCATCGCCCAGTCCGCCGGGATCTCCAGGCCCTTTTTGGCGTAGACCTCCACCTTGCCGCGCGGGACGACGGTCGTCGCCGCGTCGAAGAGGAAGGGGTAGGGCTCGGCGGGCATCCCGACCGCGATCGGGTTGGTGCCGAGCAGCGCCTGCCTGCCGTTCGTCGGGATCATGATCGCCTCGGTGTTGGTCATCGAGACGCCCAGCAGATGTTCCTGCGCGATCATCCGCGCGTAGTAGCCCGCGATGCCGTAGTGGTTGGAGTTCTTGACGCACACGATCCCGACGCCTGTCTTTTTGGCCTTTTCGATCGCGAGCCGGGTCGCCATCATGGCGGCCACCTGCCCGATGTATTCGTGCGCGTCGATGAGCGCGGAAACGGGCGTCTCCCGGACGACCTCCGGCTTTCTGTCCCGCTTGATCCGCCCGATCTTGGTGATGCCGTTGGTGTAGAGGGTCATCCGCTGGCACCCGTGCGACTCGATGCCGAAGAGGTCGGCCGTCAAAAGCACGTCGGTGATCTCCCGCGCCTCCTCCTCCGAGTAGCCGTACCGCCGGAACACCGTCTCGGAGAGCGCCTTCATCCCCTCGTAGGAAAATCGGTTGTCCGCCATCTTCTTCACTCCCCTTTGTCCGCGCTAACGGTCTCCAGAAATCCGCCCGCTTCCAGCGCGCCGCGGATGCGCCGCTTCTCCTCCTCGCCCATGTGGCAGATCGGGCCGCGCGGCCAGCCCGCGTCGCGGCCCATGAGACGCAGCGCGTATTTGATGCGGATGGGGAACTGGCTGCCCGCGATCGCCTGCCAGGTGAAGTACATGCGGTTTTGCAGCTCGAGCGCGTGTTCCCGCCGGCCCTCCTTGAAATCCTTCCACATCTCCACGCAAAGCTCGGGGAAAACGGTCAAAATCGCCGAGATCGCGCCGTCCGCCCCCAGCTCATAGGTCGAGCAGAGCATGTCGTCGGTCGCGCTGAACACCTTGCCGCGCTTCCCGTTGACCATCTTCATCTCGTAGAAGGCCATGATGCCGCCGACGCTCTGCTTGATTCCGACAACGTTTTCGATCTCCAGCAGCTTTCCGAAGAGGGGGGCGGTGATCGTGTTCTGAGGCACGACGTTGTAGATCACGATCGGGAGCCCCACCCGGTCGGAGATTTCCCGGTAAAAGTTGTAATTTCCCTCGTCGTCCGGGACGAGCACGTTATAGGAGACGGGGGTGACCATCAGCGCGTCGGCGCCCGCCTCCTTCGCCGCGAGCCCGGCGCTGACGGCGGCGGGGGTGCTGTTGCGGATGACGCCCGCGATCACCGGGATCTCCGGATCCTCCGCGCGGATAAGGCGGACGAGCTCCGCCAGCTCGCCGTCGGTGAGGGCCGCGCCCTCTCCGGTGCTGCCGCCCGGGCTGATCCCGTCCACGCCCGCGTCCAAGAGGCGGCGGATCTCCCCCTTGGCACGCGCGGCGTCGAGCCGCCCCGCCTCGTCAAAGGGGGTGACCAGCGGCGCGATAATCCCTTCGATTGCCTTGACCATGCAACGGCCTCCTTTTGCAATTCGGTAATATTGTCTGATTTCAAATTCAGAATAGCGACTTTGCAGGAAATTGTCAATCTTTTTTCTCTTCATTTTATATTTTTATGAAATTCAGACAATATATGCGTAAAATTTTGTCTGAATACGCGCATTTAAAAGCGAGCGTGCCTGTTGACATTCCGTGAATTCCGCTTTATAATTTTGTTGTCATCAGACAATCATATTAAAAGAGGGAGGCCCACCCATGAACCTGCGCGAAACATACGGCAAGATCCTGCTGCCCCTCGTGACCCCCTACGGCGAAAACGAGGAGATCGACTACGGGCGCTACGCCGAATTGATCGAATACCTCATCCAAAACGACCTCTGCGACAGCTTCATCGTCACCGGCACCACCGGCGAGGCGAGCCTCTGCACCTTCGACGAGCGCGTCAGGCTCATGGAGACCGCCGTCAAAACGGTCGCGGGCCGCAAGCCGGTCATCGCCGGCACCGGCTGCGCCTCCACCAAGGAGACGGTCGCGCTGACCCGGAGGGCTGAGGCGCTCGGCATCGATACGATGCTCGTCGTCTGCCCCTTCTACAACAAGCCCACCCAGGAGGGGATCTACCGCCACTACCGGGCGGTGGCCGAGTCCACCGGGGCGAAGATCATCCTCTACAACATACCCATCTTCGTCGGCGTCAACCTGGAGGCGGAGACGGTCGGTCGGCTCGCTGCCATCCCCAACATCATCGGCGTCAAGGACGAGGCGGGCGTGAATCCGACCCAGGTCACCGACTACTTCCTCGCGACGCAATCGGCCGATCCCGACTTTCTCATCTATAACGGCGACGACGTGATGCTGCTGCCCACCATCGTGCAGGGCGCGATGGGCATCGTCTCGGGCGGCGCGCACATCTTCGGGCATGAGATCCGCGCGATCTTTGAGGCCTTCGCGAAGGGGGAAAACGAAAAGGCGCGCGAATGCTTCCTTCCGCTCTACCGCTTCTGCAAGGCCTGCGGCCAGAACGGCCGCATCCTGCCCAACTCGATCATGCGTCCGGCCATCGAGCTCGTGACCGGCGTCAGGGTCGGCCCGGCGCGGGGCCCGCTCGCGCCCATTACCGACGCCGAGCTGGCCGTCCTGAAGGACGCCCTGCACAAGGCCGGCAAGCTCTGAAAACGCCTTTCCCCCCAAAACGGCAGACGCCGGCCCGCCAGCAAAAGCTGGCGGGCCGGCGTCTGCTTTTTCGCGCCCGACAAAATCTCTTTTGTTTTGGCGCGAAAAGAGATATAATAGGAGAGACATCACAAGGAGGAAGCCTATGGATTTTGAACACGCGCTTCCCGCGCGGCCGACGGTGCACCCGTCCTCCGCGGTCAAAAACTGCGTCCTCGGCGCCTACACCGAGATCGGGCCCGGATGCGCGCTGGAAGAGACCCGGCTGGGCGACTACTCCTACTGCTTCGCCCAAAACGACATCATCTATTCGGACATCGGGAAGTTCTGCTCGATCGCGACGGGGGTGCGCCTGAACCCCGCGCCCCATCCCTCCTCGCTGCGCCCGGCGCAGCACCACTTCACCTACCGCTGCACGAAATACGGCTTCGGCCCCGACGACGACAGCGTCGTCGCATGGCGGCGGGAGCAACGGGTGGTCATCGGAAACGACGTCTGGCTCGGGCACAACGCGGTCATCATGGGGGGCGTGACGATCGGCGATGGGGCGGTCGTCGGCGCTGGCGCGGTCGTGACCCACGACGTGGAGCCCTACGACGTTGTCGCGGGGGTCCCCGCGCGGCGCCTGCGGCGGCGGTTCGACGGGGAGACGGCCGCCGCGCTCGGGCGCATCCGCTGGTGGGACTGGCCCCACGAGCTGCTGCGCGAGCGGATCGCGGATTTCCGCACAATCGAGGGATTCTGCGAAAAATACGATCCGCTCAGAGCAGGATCGAAATGAGCATCATCTCCAAAAGGCGCGCATAGATCGGTTCGAGCTCCTCGACGGGCAGGGGGTTTTTCCCGCGGCCGATCTCGATCGTGAAGGCGGGCCGGTGCAGGCAGTCGATGAACCAGTCCTTGAAACCGCCGTGGGAAGCGGTCCCCTCGGGGGAAGCGAGCTTGTAGCCGGACGCGGACGCCAGCACCTGTGCCATCAGCTGGGAGCGCACCGGCGTGTGCGGCCCGTAGCGGTAGTAGATCTCCTCCCCCTGGGAGTGAAAGGCGTACGCCTGCCGCAGGTCGAACGCGCAGCAGAAATTCACGAGGGAGCGGGTCTCCGGCTCGCTGTGGGGGGCGGTCCCGCCGTAACGGGTCGGCCCGGGGGAAGTGAACCCCGCCTGCTCCTCGAGCTCCTTGAGCTGGGGGAAGCCCGCGTCGAAATTGTGGTTGAGGTCGATGCCCCGCGCATTGGCCTGCCAGCGGGAGGCGTCCCCGCCGCTCGCCTTTTCGACGAAGGCGCAGAGCTGCCCCGCCGATTCGGCCCCGTGCAGACTGATCTCCACCCCGTCGGGGTTGAGGCAGGGGATGATCGCGATCGAGCGGTTTTCCAGCGTGCGGGCCATATCGATGTCGGCGAGCGGCTCGCCGGTGGTCATCGCGCTGAGGATATCCTCGCAGAAGCGGAAGAGCAGCAGGGTGGTCAGCCATTCCATCCCGTGCACGCCGCCGACAAACAGGGTGCCCCGGTAGACGTCCCCGATGCCCAGCGCGTAGATGCTGCGCCCGAGGACCGATTTCCCGATCGGAAAGGTCTTTAAAAAGGGGAACCGTTCCTTGAGCTCGCACACCGCGCGGCGGATGTTGTCGTAGCTGGGAGGCTCCCTGTAAAATCCGTCAAACATGCCGTCTCACCTCTAAGCCCAGTCTATGTGGCGCAGGGCTCGTATTAGTACGGCGGGCAAGCCGGAAAAAACGCCGCGCGGGCGGCGTGTCTGGAGAATCAAATTGGAACTGAGATACAGGAGGAACATGGGATATGGCCCACTATGAGAAAACGATCGATTCACGGGTGATTTATGAAGGCAGGATCCTGAGCCTGCGGCGGGATATGGTGGAACTGGAAAACGGCTCGACCGCGGCGCGCGAGGTGGTCGACCACTCGGGCGGCGTGGCGGTGCTCGCGCTCGACGAGAACGGCAACATCCTCTTTGTGTCGCAGTTCCGCTACCCGTTTGGGGCCGTGCTGCTCGAGCTGCCCGCCGGCAAGCTGGAGAAGGGGGAGAACCCCGCCGAATGCGGCATGCGGGAGCTCGGGGAGGAATGCGGCTGCGCCGCCGACCTCTTCCAGCCGCTGGCGAAGATGTACCCCACCTGCGCCTACGACACCGAAATCATCCATATCTTTTACGCGACCGGGCTGCGTCCCACCCGGCAGCACCTCGACGAGGACGAGTTTTTGACCGTCCGCCGCATCCCGGTGGAAAAAGCGGTGCAGATGGTGCTCGACGGGGAAATCCCCGACGCGAAAACCCAGCTCGGCATTTTAAAATTTTACGCGCTGCGGCAGGCCGGAAAGCTCTGAACGCGCTCAAAAACTTTTGTTTTGGGAAATCATTCCTTGTCTCCGGGCTGTTATTTTTGGCGCGGATGCATACAATAACTGCGAAATAACCACGTTATTTCACCGGTTTATGCTGGTTTCCCAGTTCAAATGTGAAAGGAAGAATCCAATGAAATCAACCAAAGCGTTCATCGCGACGGCATTGGCGCTCGTTATGCTCGTTTCGTTGACTGCGTGCACCTCGCGGAACGACAATACGTCCTCCTCGAGCGTCGCGCCCTCTTCGGCCCCGGCCGCTTCTTCCATGGCTCCGTCTTCCTCCGAGCCGGATGATCTGCTATCCGACATTGAGGACGGCGTCTCGGATGTCGCGTCCAATATCGAAAGCGCCGTGACCACTACCATGAGCACCGATTTTGACAAAATCGGTGCTCTTGGCAGCGATCAGGTCAAATGGGGCCCCGGCGTGCTCGTCGACGAAGCAAACCGCACCACCGAGCCGCAGGTGCACCAGGAGGAGTACGGCCAGTACGGCGCCTATTTTATCGCCCCGGCGGACTGCGGAAAGTTCTACTTAACCTTTGACGAGGGCTATGAAAACGGCTACACCCCGCAAATCCTCGATGTACTTAAAGAGAAAAACGTCAGCGCGGTCTTCTTCGTCACCCTGCCGTTTGTGAAATCCTCCCCCGACCTCGTCCGGCGGATGATCGACGAGGGGCATGTCGTGGGCAACCACACCAGCCACCACTGGAACCCGACCCAGAAGTCGCTCGACGACGCCTATGCGGACATCAAGGAGCTCCACGACTACATGCTGGAGAACTTCGACTATGAGATGACCCTCTACCGCCCGCCCGAGGGCGCGTTCAGCGAGCAGACGCTCGCCATGGTCCAGCAGACGGGCTACACGACGGTGCTCTGGAGCTTCGCCTACAAGGACTGGGACCCGAATAACCAGCCGGGCGTGGACGCGGCGCGGGAGCGTACGGAAAAGTTTATCCACGAGGGCGCGATCTACCTGCTGCACGCGGTGAGCCACGACAACGCGGAGATCCTCGGCGATTTGATCGACGAGGTACGCGCGCGCGGCCTGGAAATCGCCAAGTGGGATCTGCCCTACGTGCCGCCGGCGGACGTCTCTTCCTCGCAGAGCTCCTCTGACGACGACTGACCAAAGGTTTTTGCCGGCTTTTTTCAAAAAGCCGCGGGGCCGCGGGGCAGAGCCCCGCGCCGCTCGCCGCAGCGAGGCCCCCAAACCCCCAAAATGCGCCTGCAGCAGGGCCTGCGGGCCCGGGCTGGGGGCTCCGCCCTCGAAAAAGGCCGGCGCTTCGATCGAAGCGCCGGCCTTTTTCTCACCCGCCACCTTTGAAAAGGCGGACGAAACGTTTGCTTATTCCGAAACCGCCTTCTTTTTCAGGCGGCCGTAGTACTTCGCCGTAAAGGCCGCGTACTGCGCCTGGTAGCCGCTGTCGTGCTGGTCGCCGTGCAGTCGTTTGTACTCGTGGCGGTCGATCTCCTCCATCCGGCTGTCGTAGGTGAGCACCGACTCGCCCACATTGGAACAGAGGTCCGCGATCCGCTCGATGTTCGAAAGCGCCTCCACATAGGGGAACGCCGCGTCCACCGTGCACTTGCCGCGCCGCAGGCGGTCGATGTGCTTATCCTTGAGGAGCTGCTCCATCTCGTCCACGACCTCTTCGAGCGGCGCGATGCTCGCCGCCGCCCTGCGGTCCACATTCTGGAAGGCGTCGACCGCCAGGTCGAGGATCTCCTTGACCGCCTCACAGATCGTCTGCATCTCCTCGGTGGCCTTCTTGGAAAATTTGGTCTTGGTTTCAAACATCCGGTCCGCGCATTCGCAGATGTTCTCCGCGTGGTCCGCCACCCGCTCAAATTCGCCGCAGGTGTGCAGCAGCTCGGAGATGCTGCGGTTTTCGCTGTCCGAAAGCTCCCGCTCGCCCAGCCGCAGCAGGTAGGTCTCCACGCGGTCCTCGAGCTTGTCCACCACGTCCTCGTTCTCGTTGATCCGTTCAACCACCTTGGGGTCGTACTGGAAGAGCAGCCCGATCGCGCTCAGATAGTTCTGCCGCGCGATGTTCGCCATCTGTACGACCGCCTCGCGGGCGTGCTCCACGGCGAGGCCGGGGGAGACGAGCAGGCGCTCGTCCAGCGTGATCGCCGTGATCTCCTGGTCGCGGTCGCCCGGCTTGTCGCGGACAAGCGTGCGCGCGATCTTCTCCAGCAGGCCGACCAGCGGGATGAAGAGCAGCGTCACCGTCACGTTGAAGATCGTATGGAAGTTCGCGATGCCGCCCTTGTCGATCGGCGCGTCCCAGAAGGAGAAGCCCACAAAGTGCTGGAAGGTGTAGCAGCCGATGACAAAGATGATGGTGCCCAGGACGTTGAAGCTCACATGCACGGCGGCGGTGCGCTTCGCGTTTTTGGAGGCGCCGATCGACGCCAGGATCGGCGTGATGCAGGTGCCGATGTTCTGGCCCATGATGATCGGAAACGCCATCGAATAGGTGATCAGCCCGGTGGAGGTCAGCGCCTGCAAAATACCGATCGACGCGGCCGACGACTGGATCGCGGCGGTGACGAAGGTACCCACCAGAATGCCGATGACCGGGTTGCGGAAGGTCGCGAATAGGCTGGTGAACCAGGGCTCGTTGCTCAGCGGGGCGACCGCCCCCTCCATCGCGAACATCCCCGTGAAGAGCACCCCGAACCCCAGCAGGATGATGCCGATGTTCTTCTGCCGGTCGCGCTTGGCGGACATGAAGAAGAGGATGCCCACGATCATCGCCAGCGGCGCGAGGGATTTGGGCTTCAGGAGCATGAGGAAGAAGTTGTCCGTTTGCAGGTCGCTCAGGCGCAGGATGTGCGCGGTGATCGTGGTACCGATGTTCGCGCCCATGATGACGCCGATGGCGTTGCGCAGCTTGAGGACCTGCGCGTTGACGAGGCCGACGACGATGACCGTCGTCGCGGAGGAGGACTGGATGGCCGCCGTGACCAGCGCGCCGAGCGCGACCCCCTTGATCACCGTGTCGGTCATCTTCTCAAGCGTCCGCTCAAGACGGCCGCCCGACGCGCGCTCCAGGCCGGACGCCAGCATCGACATGCCGTAGAGGAACATTGCCAATCCGCCCAGCAGGCTGATAAACCCGAAAATATCCAAGTTGTTTCACCACTTCATTTTACGTAATTTTTTCTTATTTTTTACCATACGAAACAATTATATCGAAAATACCCGGGCTTGTACAGAGCTTTCGGGCGTTTCGGCCGAATTTTGCGGGAAACCTCCCGATTGCGCGCAAAAAGTCCCCGGAACGCGGGCGGCTGCCCGCGTTCCGGGGACAGTTTTACGCTCAGGAACCGCTCTCCTCCGGCGCCGCCTCTTCGGCGGGACCGTCCTGCTCCCCGTCCGGGCCCTCCTCGTCGGCGGCCTCCTCCTTGGGAGCGCGCGCCAGCGTCACCACGCGGCTGTCCTCCGCCACGCGCATCGCGCGCACGCCGCCGCCGTAACGGGACTGCACGGTGATCTCCTGCACGGGGATGCGGATGATGACGCCGTCGTCGGTGATGAGGATCACGTCGTCGTCGCCGTCCACCATCTTGACCCCCGCGACGGGGCCGTTGCGGTCGACATAGTAGTTACGGATGCCCTTGCCGCCGCGGCTCTGCAGGCGGTACTGGCTGACCTCGGTGCGGCGGCCGAGCCCGCTCTCCGACACGGTGAGCACGGTGGCGTCGCCGTTTTTGCGCACCCGCGCCATGCCGACGACCTCGTCGCCCTCCTCGAGCGTGATCGCGCGCACGCCGCGCGCCGAACGGGAGAGGGGCCGCGCGTCCTGCTCGTCGAAGCGGATGGCCATGCCGCCCCGCGTCGCAACGATCAGCTCGCTGGTGCCGTCGGTCTGGCGGACCCAGGCGAGTTCGTCCCCGTCGTCCAGCCCGATCGCGATGAGTCCCATGCGGCGGACGTTGCGGTAGGCCGACAGCGGGGTGCGCTTGATCACGCCCCTGCGCGTGACCATCACGAGGTAGCGGTCGTCCATGTCGTACTCGTCCGCCCCCACCTTGATGAGCGCCGTCACCTTCTCGTCGGAATCCATCTGCAGGAGGTTGACGATGTTGGTGCCGCGCGAGGTGCGGGAGCCCTCGCCGATCTCATAGCCCTTGAGCCGGAAGCACCGGCCCTTGGAGGTGAAGAACATGATATAGTCGTGGGTGGAGCAGATGAAGAGCTCCTCCACAAAGTCCTCCTCCCGCCTCGTCATGCCCGAAACGCCGCGGCCGCCGCGCCGCTGGGTGCGGTAGGCGTCGACCGGCTGCCGCTTGAGGTAGCCGAAGTGGGTGAGGGTGATGACGCAGTCCTCGACCGGAATGAGGTCCTCGATGTCCACCTCGCCGCTCACCGCCACGATTTCGGTGCGGCGTTCGTCGGCGTATTTCTGGCGGATCTCGCCGAGCTCCTCCTTGACGATCGACATGACGCGGCCGTAGTCGCCGAGGATCGCCTCATATTCCGCCACCCGTTCGAGGATCGCGGCCAGCTCCTCCTCGATCTTGATCCGCTCCATGCCGGAGAGCTGGCCCATGCGCATCGCCACGATGGCGGACGCCTGGATATCGGTGATGGCGAACCGTTCGATCAGGTTCTGCTTCGCGTCGGGCACGTCCTTCGAGTGCCGGATGATCGAGATGACCTCGTCGGTGTTGTCGCAGACGAGCTTGAGGCCCTCGAGGATATGTTCGCGCTCCTTCGCCTTGCGCAGGTCGTACTTCGTGCGGCGGATGACGACCTCGCCCTGAAAGTCGATGTAGTGGGTGAGGATCTCCTTGACCGGCATGACCTTGGGCACGCCGCCCGACAGCGCCAGCATGATGACGCCGACGGTGTCCTGGAGCTGGGTGTAGGAGTAGAGGCGGTTGAGCACCACCTGGGCGTTGGCGTCCCGTTTCAGCTCGATGACGATGCGCATGCCGTCCCGGTCGCTCTCGTCGCGCAGGTCGGAGATCTGCTCGACCCGCTTTTCCTTGACAAGGTCGGCGATCGACTCGATCAGCCGCGCCTTGTTGACCATGTAGGGGATCTCGGTGACGACGATCCGCTCGCGGCCGTTGGGCATCTCCTCGACCTCGCAGCGGGAACGCAGGGTGATCTTGCCGCGCCCGGTGGCGTAGGCCGCGCGGATGCCCGCCCGCCCCATGATGATGCCGCCGGTCGGGAAGTCCGGCCCCTTGATGTGCTGCATGATCTCCTCGAGGGAGGCGTCGGGGTTGTCGATCAGCATGCAGGCGGCGTCGATCACCTCGCCGAGGTTGTGGGGCGGGATGTTCGTCGCCATGCCCACCGCGATGCCCGTCGACCCGTTGCAGAGCAGGTTGGGGAAGCGGGAGGGCAGCACGACCGGCTCCTTGAGGCGGTCGTCGTAGTTGGGCATGAAATCGACGGTGTCCTTCTCGATGTCGGTTAGCAGGGAGAGGGACATCCTGCTCATGCGGCTCTCGGTGTACCGGTAGGCGGCCGGCGGGTCGCCGTCGACCGAGCCGAAGTTGCCGTGGCCGTCGACGAGCGGGTAGCGCATCGAAAAGTCCTGCGCCAGGCGCACCATCGCGTCGTAGACCGACGCGTCGCCGTGCGGATGGTACCGGCCGAGCACGCTGCCGACCGTGTCGGCGCATTTGCGGTAGGCCTTGTCGGGGGTGAGGCCGTTTTCGTGCAGGGTGTAGAGGATGCGCCGGTGCACCGGCTTTAAGCCGTCGCGCACGTCGGGCAGCGCGCGGCTGACGATGACCGACATCGAATAGTCGAGGAAGGATTTCTTCATCTCGCTTTCGATGTCGATGTTATGCATACGCTGTTCGATCAGTTCGGAATCGAACACGTCGTCCTTGGAATCATGGGTTTCCTTCTTCATCTGTATCATCTCCTATTCGGGCCGCCTGGATTTCCGCCGGAAACTCATTTCCTCTTTCCGAAGAGGGGCCGCCGCGTGTCCTCGGCCACCTTCTCGAACCGGTCGCCGAGCCCCTGGCGCAGCACGCCGCAAAAGCGCTCGGCGGTGGCCTCGTCGAGCTGGTTTTTGGGCACGGCGACGACCTTGTTCTTGTCGTAGCAGATCGCGTAGACGCCCTTGTAGTCGTAGACGCTGCACGAGCCGGAGAAGGCGATGTAGTATTTGCCGCCCCCCTCGCGCACGTCGATGCCGTCGCGGGTGGCCGCGAGCTCGAAGCGGGGGGAGTGTTCCTTCAGCCGCGCCGCGTATTTGCGGTTGTTGTTCGCGGGGAACTTGAGGATCAAAAAGAGCAGCGCGAGCGCGGCGATCACCATCACCCAGCTGACGAGGGTCTGCGTGCCGTTGTTTTTGAAGAGGTCCCCCCAGAACATCCAGATCACGACGAACACGCCGAGCAGCTGGAAGTTGCGGTGCGCGTCGACCCGGTTCTTCCGGTCGGAGATCTCGACCCCGTCGAGCACGTCCGCCTCGCGCGTCTCATAGGAGAACTCCACCCGGCCGTAGTCGACCTCGGCGTGGCGGCTCTCGTATTCGTCGTCGTCGAATTCGTCGTCAAGCTCGTCCGCCCCGGGCCCGCCGGCGTCCTCCGCCGTGGCGGCGGGCTCCTCCGGGTCCGCCTGGAGGACGGCCTGCTCCTCCGTCTCCTGCTCCCCGGTCACGACCGGGTTCTTTTCATCGCTCATACCTGATACCTCGGCTTTTCATAGTTTTCGCACATCTCCGCGAGGAACTTCTCCACCGCGTCGATCTGCGGCTCGATCTGGGATTTCGGGACGAGCAGGCAGCGGCGGGGCTCCAGCATGATCAAAAACAGCCCCTCCGACTCCTTGACCGAATCGATCGTGTGCCAGTAGGTCTCGACCGTCTTGTTCTGGATGTGCTCGACGCATTTGTTGGGGTAGAAGTCGATCAGCATTTTTTCCCGCAGGTAGGCGTTCTTCTGGTACTCCCTGTTGACCGCCTTGAAGAGCGCCCGCTCGTAGAAGAACCTGTAGTAAAAGAGGCTGCGGAAGCCGAGCAGGAAGATGATGGCCAGTAGCACCCACGAAAGGGGCGTGGCCTTGGAATATCCCAGCACGACCGAGAGGACCAGCAGCAGGCCGACGACGATCTCGACGGCGCCCATAATGGTCATCTTCTTTTTGCTCTTCTTCACGTTCGCGGCGTTCATGATACGGTAGAAATCCAGGTAGTCCTCCAGCGGGAGGGCGAAGTTGAGCGTAAACAGCTTCTTGACCTTCGGCACGCTTTCCGCGGCGTCCACATCCCCCTCGTCCGCCTCCGCCCGGAATTCCCGCGCGAGCTCTTCCCCGGTGTCGCTGACGACCGCCTCTTCCTCTATGGCCTCCGCAGCTTCCTCCACCGTCCCGGCGGCCTCCAGCGTCTCAAAATTGTCCTGTTCCTGCATGGTGCGTCTCCTCTCTGCCAGACGTTAAATATCCAGGTTCTGCACGTATTTCGCGTTCTGTTCGATAAAGTCCCTGCGCGGGCCGACCTTGTCGCCCATCAGGATGGTGAAAATCTCGTCCGCCTTGACCGCGTCCTCCATCTGGACCCGGATCATCGTGCGGTTTTCGGGATTCATCGTCGTCTCCCACAGCTGCTCGGGGTCCATCTCGCCGAGGCCCTTGTAGCGCTGGACGTCGCATTTGCCGTTGCCGTCGGGGCAGAGCTCCCGGATATAGTCGTCCCGCTCCTTGTCCGAGAAGGCGTAGCGCACCTGCTTGCCGCGGCTGATCTTGAAGAGCGGGGGCTGCGCGATGCAGACGTGCCCCTCCTCGATCAGCGGGCGCATGTAGCGGAAGAAGAAGGTGAGCAGCAGCGTTCGGATGTGGGAGCCGTCGACGTCCGCATCGGCCATGATGATGATCTTGCCGTAGCGGAGCTTTTCGAGGTCGAACTCCTCGCCGATGCCGGTGCCCAGCGCGGTGACGATCGGCATGAGCTTGTCGTTGCCGTAGACCTTGTCGAGCCGGGCCTTCTCCACGTTGAGCATCTTGCCCCACAGGGGCAGGATCGCCTGGAATTTGCGGTCGCGGCCCATCTTGGCCGAGCCGCCCGCCGAGTCTCCCTCGACGATGTAGATCTCGGTGCCGTCGCGCCCCCGCTGGGAGCAGTCGGCCAGCTTGCCGGGCAGCGACGCGGTCTCGAGCACCGATTTGCGGCGGGCGACCTCGCGCGCCCTGCGCGCGGCCTCGCGCGCCCGGGAGGCGCCCAGCGATTTTTCGATGATCGTGCGGGCGACCGTCGGATTTTCCTCGAAATAGGTGGTCAGCTTGTCGTAGACGAGGGTGTCCACCAGGGTGCGCGCCGCCGTGTTTCCGAGCTTTGCCTTGGTCTGGCCCTCGAACTGCGCGTCGGTCAACTTGACCGAGATGATCGCGGTCAGCCCCTCGCGCACGTCCTCGCCCTTGAGGTTTTCGTCGTTGTCCTTAAGGATGTTGTAGCGGCGGGCGTAGTCGTTGATCACGCGGGTGAGCGCCGCCTTGAACCCGACCTCGTGCGCGCCGCCGTCCGTCGTGTGGATGTTGTTCGCAAAGGAGAGCAGCAGCTCGGTGTAGCTGTCGTTGTACTGCAGCGCCACCTCGGCGGTGTTGTCCCCCTCCCGCGCCGCGAGGTAGATGACCTCGTCGTGCAGGGACTCGACGCCCTTCTGCTGGTGGATGTGCTCGACGAAGCTGCGGATGCCTCCCTCGTAGTGGAGGTGCTCCTCCACCGTCTCGGTCCCCCGCTGGTCGCGCAGGACGATGTAGACCCCCGCGTTGAGGAACGCCTGCTCGCGCAGCCGGCGCAGCAGGGTGTCGTAGTCGTAAAGAACCTCCTCAAAGATCTCCGGGTCGGCCCGGAAGGCGACCTGGGTGCCCTTCTGGTCGGTGTCGCCGGTGATTGCGAGCGGCGCGCACTCCTTGCCACGCTCGAACCGCTGGTAGTAGCGGTGCTCGCCGTCGCACACCTCGACCTCGAGCCACTCGGACAGGGCGTTGACGACCGAGGCGCCCACGCCGTGCAGGCCGCCCGACACCTTGTAGCCGCTGCCGCCGAACTTGCCGCCCGCGTGCAGGATGGTGAAGACGACGGTGACGGCGGGAAGGCCGGTCTGGCTCTGGGTGCCGACGGGGATGCCGCGGCCGTTGTCCGAGACCTTGATGATCTCGCCGGGAAGCAGGTCCACCTCGATCATCGAGCAATAGCCCGCGAGCGCCTCGTCGATCGAGTTGTCGACAATCTCATAGACCAAATGGTGCAGGCCGCGCGGCCCCGTCGACCCGATATACATGCCGGGCCGCTTGCGTACCGCCTCCAGCCCCTCGAGCACCTGGATCTGCGAGGAGTCGTAATTTGCTTCCTCGGTCGGGATTCCCGCCGGGTTGTTGTCCACTGTATCCAACTGTAACCGCTCCTTTCGGCCCCGTGCGGGCCTTTGTGTCCGCCCGTCCGGGCGATAATATCCGGTAAAGCCGTTTCCGGCCTGTTATCCGTGTTCAATGTTCGCCAGCCCGTCCACGAAGCCCGCCCGCTTTTTGAGGGTCGCGGAGGAGATCTGCGTGATGTAGACCTTCGGGTCGCGGCGGCCCCTGCCGCAGATGACAAAGGACTTCGGAAGCTCGTAGGAGACGTTCACGACGAGCCCGCCCTTTTCCGACCTGGCGAGAAATTCCTTGGTGATCTTTGAGATCGAGGTGTTCTCCAGATCGAAGATGCCGATGATCTCGTCGGTGCGCACCACCGTGTCCTGTCCGAGATGCAGGTACATATTCCCCGCCCCTTTACTCGTATTTCCTGGTCGTGAGGACGCGCCCGCCCTCCAGTTTGACGCTGACGCCGCTCGTCAGGTGCTTGAAGTCCGCCCGGTCGCAGCAGGTCATGATGAGCTGCCGCCCGCTGAGATGGTTGAGCAGGTAGTCGCGGCGCGCCGCGTCCAGCTCGCTCATCACGTCGTCGAGCAGGACGACGGGATATTCGCCGATCGTCTCCCGGATGATTTCGCACTCGGCCATCTTGAGGGCGAGCACGCAGGAGCGCTGCTGCCCCTGCGACCCGAACACCCGCGCGCTGTTGCCATCGAGGGTGACCGCGATGTCGTCCCGGTGGGGGCCGAGCCCGGTCACCCGGCTGCGGATGTCCTCCCCCCGGTGGGCGCGCAGGTCCTCAAGCACCTGCTCCTCGATCTCGGGGATGGAGCGCGCCGTGTCGCACCGGAGCGACGACTGGTATTCCAGCCCGAGCGCCTCCTTTTCCCCGGAAATACCCGCGTAGGTCTCCCGCGCGAAGGGGGAGAGGCGGTCGATGAAGGAGGCGCGCGTCTTGATCAGCACCGCCGCGAAGGAGGCCAGCCGCGCGTCCCAGACGTCCAGCGTGTCGAAGAGGCTCGTCTCATAGGAAATGTCCTTGAGCAGGCGGTTGCGCTGGTCTAGCACGCGGGTGTACTGGTTCAGGATGTGGATATACTTGGGCTTGATCTGGCAGATTGACGTGTCGATGAACTTGCGCTTTTCGAGCGGTCCGTTTTTGATGAGGGAGAGGTGGGTGGGCGAAAAGACCACCGCGCAGAAATGCCCCGCCAGCTCGGCGGCGGATTTGAGCGGGATCTCGTTGAGCGCCGCGCCGCGCCGCCCCTCGATGGTCACACGGGCATGCTGGTCGCGGCCGGCGGCGAAAAATTCCATCTCCAGCCCGGCCTGCGGCGCGCCGAAGCGGACGAGCTGCCCGTCCTTCGCGCCCCGGAAGCTCTTGGCCCCCGTGAAAAGCCACACGGCCTCGACAAAATTGGTCTTGCCCTGCCCGTTGTCCCCGTAGACGACGTTGGCGCCGTCCGAAAGCTCCAGCTCGAGCGAGGCGATATTGCGGAAATCGCTGATCCGGATGCGGTTGATCTTCACCTGTTACACAACCTCGATTTCGGAATCTCCGGCGGTTACGACGTCGCCGGGGAAGATCTTTTTGCCCCGCATGGTGCATATTTCCCCGTTGACCGTCACCTTCCCGGCGGCGACGAGCTCCTTGGCCTGCCCGCCGGTTTCGGCCGCGCCGGCAAATTTAAGCAGCGCATCCAGCTTGATAAAGGGGGGCCTGATCGTGATCTTCATTCGCGTTTCACCCTTCCCCCGGTCATTCCGACTTGAGCCGCACCGGCAGCACGAGGAAGGTGAAGCTGTCCCCCTCGAGCGGAACCAGCTTGATCGGGGAAAGCGCCCCGTTGATGAGCAGCTGGATCTCGTCACATTCGCTCGCCTTGAGCGCGTCGAGCATGTAGCGGCTGTTGAAGCCGATCTCCACGTCGTCGCCCGTCTGCTGGCAGGTGATCTCGTCGTACGCCTTGCCAATCGCGGTCGAACAGGAGATCTTGATCACGCCGCCCTCGAATTTGAGCCGCAGGGGGCTTTTGATATTGTCCGAAATGAGCAGGGAGGCGCGGTCGATGGCGGCGATCAGCTCGCGCGTGCTGATCTTGACGGTCGTCTGCCCGCCCGCGGGGATGGCCGCCCGGTAATCGAGGAATTCTCCCTCCAACAGCCTGGATATTACATTATAACTCCCGGCCTTGAAGATAATATGTCGTTTTGAGACGGCGATCTCAATGTCGCCCTCCTCGTCCCTGAGAAGCTTTGCCACCTCGGAAAGGGATTTGCCGGGGACGATGAAGGAGAAATCGCTGTCAAACGCGACCTTCTCCCGCCGCAGGGCGAGGCGGTAGCCGTCGACCGAGACGACGTTCAGCTCCCCGCCCTTGATATCGAAGAGGGAGCCGGTGTGGACCGGCTTGCTGTCGCTCACCGCCACCGCAAAGAGTGTCTGGTTGATCATGTTCTTGAGCGCCGCCTGCGGCAGGCTGATCTCGGTGGTCTGGTTGACCGCCGGCAGCTCGGGGTATTCCGACGCCGGGATGCCGAGGATGGTGTACTCGGTGAGGGAGCCCTTGATCAGCGTCAGCATCTTTTCGTCCGAGGTGATGCTGATCGTCTCGCTGGGCATCCGGCGGATCATGTCGAGGAAGATCCGCGCGGAGAGGACGATCTCGCCCGGCGCGAGAACCTTCGCCTCGATCGCCGTGGAGATCGCGAGCTCGAGGTCGTAGCCGGTCAGGTAGAGCCGCCCGTCCTGCGCGCGCAGCAGCACGCCTTCGAGCGCCGCGAGGGTGTTTTTCGCGGAGACCGCGCGGGAGACGTTGCCCACTGCTTCCACGAGAAGCTGTTTGTCACAGATGACGTTCATCAAAGCACCTCCTAGATGATAGAAGAATCCGCGGTGGGTTTTTCCACAGCGGAAAAAGGATTCTGATTTGGATAGAGAGAGTAAAAGAAAAATAGCCGTAGTAGTAGGGGGCGCGCAAAAGTGGAGACGCCCCGGAAAGGCGGAGCACCGGCTGGTTCGCGGGCGGCCGGCCGCGAGGAGAACCGGGGAAGCGATTGGTGGAAAAGGGCATTCCCGGCCGCCGTTTCCACGCCGCTGTGGAAAAGTGGGGCGGAAAGTAGAGAAAATGTGGAAAACTTTGTGGAAATCGTGGAAGGTCTCAAAAATCTTCCACGGGATTTGGCAGATGTGGAGAGTGGAAAGTGGAAAAAATCAGCTGTCGCGGATATTCTTGACGATATCCTCAATCGTTTCCTTGTAGCGCAGGTCGTTGGCCATGTTCTTTTCGACCTGCTGGATCGCGTAGACGATCGTGCTGTGGTCGCGCCCGCCGAACTCCTCGCCGATGGTGGACATCGACATCTGGGTGATCTCGCGCACGATGTAGATGGAGATCTGCCGCGCGGAGGAGATCTGGGCGCTGCGCTTGTTGGAGCGGATGTCCTGCGGCGAGATGCCGTAGGTGCGGCCGACCTCCGAGATGATCCGCTCGACCGTGACGGGCACCGGCTGGTTGTCGTTGAGGATGTCGCGGATCGCGTTCTGCGCGATGACGATCGACGGGTTGGTGCCCTGCAGGAGCTTATAGGCCTTGAGCTTCTTGACGGCGCCTTCGAGCTGGCGGATGTTCGTCTTGAGGCGGTTGGCGATGTACTCGGCCACGTCGTCGGGGATCTGGATGTCCAGCAGCTGCGCCTTGCGGCGGATGATCGCGATGCGCGTCTCATAGTCGGGCGCCTGGATGTCCGCGAGCAGCCCCCACTCAAAGCGGGTGCGGAGCCTGTCCTCCAGCGTCTTGATCTCCTTGGGGGGCCGGTCGGACGCGAGGACGATCTGCTTGCCCGCCTCGTAGAGGGTATTGAAGGTGTGGAAGAACTCCTCCTGCGTGCTCTCCTTGCCGCCGATGAACTGGATGTCGTCGACGAGCAGCACGTCCGCCTTGCGGTACCGCTCGCGGAAGGCGGCGGTGTTCTGGTCGCGGATGGCGGTGATGATGTCGTTGGCGAACTCGTCGCCCTTGACGTAGATGATGTTGCAGTCGGGCTTGTTTTTGCGGATCTCGGTGCAGATCGCGTGGAGCAGGTGGGTCTTGCCCAGCCCGGAGCCGCCGTAGATGAAGAGGGGGTTGTAGGCGTTGGCGGGGTTGGCCGCGACGGCAAGAGAGGCCGCGTGCGCGAACTTGTTGGAGGAGCCGACGATGAAGGTGTCGAAGGTGTAGTCGTACTCCCCGCCGCTCACCGAGCTGTCCGCGTCGGCGGGCAGCGGCTCGACGGAAGAGGCCTGTCCCGCCGAGGGGCCGTCGCAGGAGACGTCGATGCCGACCTCAAAGCCGAGGACCTCCTCGAAGGCGGTCTGGAGGATGGCGGTGTACTTCTCCTTGACGATGTTCATCTTGAACTCGGAGTTTACCTTTAAATAAGCGGTCGACTCCACGAGCCGGACCGGGACGATGTCCTTGAGCCAGAGGTTGAAGGCCACGTCGGAGATTTTCCCTTTGCAGTGGTCGAGCACGAGCGGGAATAGGTCGGCGAATGATTCCATGGGAACAGCTCCTTTGGTGAGTGTGGAGAACCGGTGCAAACCGGCCCGGGACTGTGTGAAAAAGGAGAAATTCCACCGTTTTTCAACAGAACCTGTAACTTTTTAATCATACCACAAAACGGGCGTTCTTTCAAGTATTCCACATACGGCAGAATCTACATATTTATATAGTAGTGGGGGCGCGTTTTCCGTCGCCGCGAAACTGCCGCAGCCGAGGGAATTCGGCAAATACGGGGCCATGCCTTGACAAACCGCCGCAAAGTGCGGTATAATGCTTATCTGCAAGGTAAAAAAGAATTCCCCGCGCACGCGGCCTGCCGCCGCGGGCGCAGGATATGGAATCGACCGCAGGAGAGGAGGGTTGACAATGATTCGGACCTATCAGCCGAAAAAGCTTCAGAGGAAAAAAGAACACGGTTTCCGCAAACGTATGGCGACCAAGAACGGCCGCAAGGTGCTTGCCCGCAGAAGGGCGAAGGGCAGGGCTCGCCTGACCCACTGATCCCGGTCTGTTCCCCGCGCCCCGCGCGGGGCGGCGGGACGCCTTTCCCGGAAAAGCCCCTTTCGCGGCGCTGCGATGTTTGCATCGGAAAATAGACGGCCACAGCTCGCGTTGTGGTCTTTATTTTTATCAGGCGGCAGCGCGGCTGAGGGGTCCCGCCGCATGTTTGGAGGAACACCCATGCTCCACACCGAAACCCTGACGCTCAACAAGGAATTCCGCAGAGCCTACTATCGGGGCCGTGCCTTTACCACTCCCGTAGTTGTGGTCTACGTCCTCAAAAACCACAAAGGCATCAACCGCATCGGGCTGACCGCTACCAAGAAGATCGGCAAGGCGGTCAGGCGCAACCGCGCGCGGCGGGTCCTCAAGGAGGCCTACCGCCTGCTGGAACCGCAGTTCCCCGTCGGGAACGACTACGTCTTTGTCGCCCGCACCAAAACGGTTTTCGCCTCCACGCAGGAGGTCATGCGGGCAATGCGGTCGGTCATCGAAAAGCTGGGCAAAAAATCATGAAACGCCTGCTGCTCTTCCTGATCAGGCTCTACCGGCGGCTGCTTTCCCCGCTCAAGGGAAGGCCCACCTGCCGCTTCTATCCGACCTGTTCGGCCTATGCCTACACCGCCGTCGAGCGCTTTGGCGCGCTGCGCGGCGGCTATCTCGCGCTGAGACGGATTCTAAAGTGCCATCCGTTTCACCCGGGCGGGATCGATCCTGTCCCCGAGACCTTTTCATTTCGAAATCAAAAAGAGAGGAACTAGAATAGATGGCTTGGCTATATTCCATATTCGGTTACCCGCTCGGCTGGGTAATGTGGGCCTGCTTCAAGGTGATCCCCATCTACGGCGTCGCCCTTCTGCTCTTTACCATCATCGTGCGCGCCTGCCTGGTCCCGCTTTCGATCAAGCAGCAAAAGTCGATGGTGAAGATGCAGATCTTCAAGCCCCGCATGGATGAGATCCAGAAGAAGTACGCGAACAACAAGGAAAAAATGAATGAAGAGATGATGAAGCTCTACCAGGAGGAGAACTACAACCCGATGTCGGGCTGTCTCCCCATGGCGATCCAGATGCCCATCCTCTTCGGTCTTTACGACGTCATCCAGCGCCCGCTGACCCACCTGCTCCGGGTGGCCGGCCCGACCATCGAGAGCGCGACCGAGATCGCGGCGGGGCTCTTAAACAACGCGAACCTCGCCAAGGACTACTCCCGCCAGATCCGCATCATCGACGCGGTCAACCAGAACCCCGATGCCTTTTCCGGCCTGGGGGATTTTGTGCAGAAGGTGCAGTCGCTCGATCTTTCCATCGGCCCCATCGACCTGACCCAGCAGCCGACCTTCGCGCTCAACATCCTGCTGCTCATCCCGATCCTCTCCTTCCTGACCTCCGTGCTCGTCTCGTGGGTCTCGATGCGCCAGTCCGCGGCCGCCGCGGGCGACAACGCCGCCGCGGCCGGCATGTCCAAGGGCATGATGCTCATGATGCCGCTGATGTCCGCGTGGATCTCCTTTGTGGTGCCCGCCGGACTGGGCGTCTACTGGGTCATCTCCAACCTGCTCATGGCGCTTCAGACCTTCCTGCTCAACCGGTATATGAACCCGGCCAAGCTGGCCGCGAAGGCCCAGGCGGAGTATGAGGCCAAAAAGGAGGCCGACCGCCAGGCCAAGATCGAGGCCAAAAAGCGCGCGCGTGAACGCGGCGAAAAGGACATCGACACCGCCCTCTCCCAAAAGGAGATCAACCGCATCAAGCTGGCTGAGGCCAGGAAGCGCGACGCCGAAAAATACGGCGAAGTCTACAAGGAAGTTACCGACGACGACCTGAAGGCGTAAACAGGACTTGCCGCCCGCAACCGCGCGGCAACCATCACGGAGGTGTAAACAAGCCATGCGTGAAGTCATTAAGGAAGCGCGCAGCGTCGAGGAGGCCCTCGACCTCGCCTGCCAGGAATTGGGCGTCGAGCGCGACGCGATCGATTTTGAGATCGTCACCCTGCCCAAGCGCGGCTTTTTGGGCCTGCGCAACACCCCTGCCAAGGTGCGTGTATTCATCGAGGAGCCCGAGGCCCCCGCGCCCAGGAGGCGGGAGGAGCGCCCTGAGAAAAAGGAAAATACTGGAAAACAACAGCGGCAGGAGCCCCGCCGGGAGCCGAAAAAACAGGAGCCCCGCGCGGAAAAGCCCGCCCCCAAAGCGGAGGCGAAGCCGGAGCAGGCCGCCGAGCCGAAACCGGAAAGCAAGCCCGAGCCCGCCGAGCCGCAGCCGCCGCTGGAGTTTGTGGCCGCGGACACGGTCGAGGGTAAGGCGCGCACCGCCGCCGACTATGTCAAGTCGGTGCTGGCTGAGATGGGCGTCGCGGCGGAGATCTCCGTGGCGTTTACCGATAACGGCATCGTCATGCGGCTGTCGGGCGAGGGGCTGGGCGTCATCATCGGACGCCGCGGCGAGACGCTCGACGCGCTGCAATACCTCTCCGGGCTGGTCGCCAACCGCCAGGAGGGCGACTACATGCGCGTGACGATCGATTCGGGCAACTACCGCGAAAAGCGGGAGCGCACGCTGCAGCAGCTTGCGCGCAAGCTCTCCGCCTCCGCGGTCCGCTATGGGAGGCCGTCGACCCTCGAGCCGATGAACCCCTATGAGCGCCGCATCATCCATTCGACCGTTTCGGGGATCGAAGGCGTGACCTCCTCCTCCATCGGGGAGGAGCCCAACCGCCGCGTGGTCATTTCCCCGACCAACCCGCGCCCGCAGCAGCGGGGCGGAAAAGGCCGCGGCCCGCGTCCGGGCGGCGCCGGCGGAAGCCGACCGCCCCGCAGGGACGGACGGCCCGGCGAGGGACGTCCGCGTGACGACAGGCCCCGCGACGACAGGCCGAGGGACGACCGCCCGCGCGACGACCGCCGCGGAGGGGACAGGCCCCCCCGCAGGGACGGGTTCCGCAGCGACCGCGGCCCGCGCCGGGACGGCGCGCCCCGTGAGAGCGTCAAGCCGACCCCGACCGATGTGGACCGCGAGTACATGAAGGAGCTTGAGCGGGAGCCCGAGCACTATGTGAAGCCGGATTCCTCCGAGCAGGCCGCGCAGCCGCGCAGCGAACCCGCGCGTCCCGCCGCCCGCGTTGAAGAGGATCTGCCGCTCTACGGCAAGATCGACCTGTAACACCGATTCTGACTGCGAGGAGGTTTCACGTGAAACCTCCTCGCTTGCACGTTCCGAATATTTTCAGGACGGCCGCGGGCCGGGAGGAGACAGGATGCAGAGCATGGATACGATCGCGGCGGTCGCGACGCCGCTGGGGACCGGCGGGATCGGCGTGGTGCGCCTGTCCGGCCCCGAGGCCGTGGCGGTCGCGGACCGGGTGGTCCGGCTGGCCGGGGAAAAGACCGTGGCCGGGATGAAAGGGTATACCTGCGCCTATGGGCGGGCGGGCGACGCGGACGGGGAGATCGACGAAGCGGTCGTCACCCTCTTTCGCGCGCCGAGGAGCTTCACGGGGGAGGAGGTCGTCGAGATCGCCGTCCACGGCGGCGTCTACCTCGTCAACCGTCTTTTGCGCGCCTGCGTTGCGGCGGGCGCGCGACCCGCGCTCGCGGGGGAGTTTACCCGGCGCGCCTTTTTGAACGGCAAGCTCGATATGACGCAGGCGGAGGCGGTCGCCGACCTCATTTCCGCCGAGGGGCGGCAGGCGGCGCGCGCCGCGCTGAGCGCGCGGGACGGGGCGCTCTACCGCCGGGCCGAAGCCGTGGCGGACGCCCTCACCGGCTACGCCGCCCACCTGGCCGCGTGGATCGACTATCCAGAGGAGGAGATCGCCGAGGTGGACCCGGCCGAGCTGGGCGGGGGACTGCGCCGCTGTGAAGACGACCTGGCGGGGCTGCTCGGCACCTACGACACGGGGAGGATCATCCGGGAGGGGATCTCCGCCGCGATCGTCGGGCGGCCGAACGTGGGCAAGTCAACCCTGATGAACCTGCTCGCGGGGCACGCCCGGAGCATCGTCACCGAGATTGCGGGGACGACGCGGGACATCGTGAGCGACACGATCCGTTTGGGGGAGATCGTGCTGCGCCTGTCGGATACGGCGGGCATCCGCGGCACTGACGACCCGGTGGAACGCGCGGGGGTGGACCTCGCGGTCGGGGAGCTTGCGCGGGCGCAGCTCGTGCTGGCGGTCTTCGACGGCTCGGACGCGCTCGATGAAAACGACCTGCGCGTGATCCGCTGCTGCAAGGACGCGGTCTGCATCGCCCTCGTGAACAAAAACGACCTGCCACAGCGACTGGATATGGAGGTCCTCCGGGAGAATTTCGCGCATGTTGTGACGCTCTCGGCCAAGTCGGCGGAGGGCGCGGACGCGCTGAAAAAAAAGATTGAGGAGCTCTTTCTGCTTGAGCGTTTCGACCCTTCGGCGGCGGTGGTCGCCAACGAGCGCCAGCGCGCCGCCGTGGCGGACGCGCTGGCGGAGGTGCGCGAGGCGGCGGACGCGCTGGAAGCGGGCGTCTCCTACGACGCGGTGTGCGTCTGCATCGAGCGCGCGGTGGACGCGCTGCTCACGTTGACGGGCAGGCGCGCAACGCAGGAGGTCGTCGACCAGGTTTTTTCCCGCTTCTGCGTCGGAAAATAAATGGCTTTTTGTTTAAACAAAAATTTTCGTCCACCTTTTATAAAAGGTGGCGGGTGAGCCGCCGGACGAGGTCCGGCGGCGAGGGCGGAGCCCTCACTTGGGCCCGCAGGCCCTGCTTCAGGCGCATTTTGGGGGTTTGGGGGCCTTTTGTAAGAGAAAAGGCCCCCATGGCGCGCCCGCGGGCGCGCCTTCCCCGCGCTGGGCAAAGACGAGGAGGCCGTGGGGCGGTTCCCCGGCGGGAAACCGCCCCACGGCAAACGCCCCTTTTTCTCTTGTAAAAAGGGGCCGAAAAATACGCCTGAAGGATGGGGCGTTCCGCGCCTGCGGGCGCGGCAAGGGCGGGCTTTTGAAAAAGCCCCCCTTGACCCCGAAAACTTTCGCGATAGAAGAGTCCGAATTTTAAGGGAAGGGAGGGGTTTCAATGGAATACCGGGCAGGCGGCTATGACGTCGCCGTGATCGGCGCGGGACACGCGGGCATCGAGGCCGCGCTCGCAGCCGCGCGGCTTGGCGCACGCACTGTGCTCTTTACCATGTCCCTCGACGCGATCGGCAACATGCCCTGCAACCCCTCGATCGGCGGCACTGCGAAGGGGCACCTCGTCCGGGAGATCGACGCGCTCGGCGGCGAAATGGCTAAGGCCGCCGATGCCACTTTTATCCAGTCCCGGATGCTAAACCGCGGCAAGGGCCCGGCGGTCCACAGCCTGCGCGCGCAGGCCGACCGCAAGCAGTATCACCGCTATATGAAGCGCGTGCTCGAATGCCAGGAAAACCTCGACCTCAAGCAGGCCGAGATCGTCGATATCCGCGCGGAGAACGGCCGCGTGTCCGCCGTCGTCACCGCGTTGGGCGCGGTCTACGGGGTGAAGGCCGCCGTGCTCTGCACCGGCACCTACCTGCGCGGCAAAATCTTTGTGGGGGAGTACGCCGCTGAGAGCGGACCGGACGGGATGCATGCGGCGGGCCCGCTCTCCGATTCCCTGCGGGCGCTCGGCCTCCCGCTCCGCCGCTTCAAGACCGGCACCCCCGCGCGGGTTGACCGCCGTTCGATCGACTTTTCCAAGACTCAGCCGCAGGAGGGGGACGACCCGATCACCCCCTTCTCCTTTGAGACCGACCCGGCGGGCCTCCAAAACCGCGCGGTCTGCTACATGGCCTACACGAACGAGCGCACCCATGCCGTCATCCGCCAAAATCTCCACCGTTCCCCCCTCTATGGTGGAATGATCGAGGGGATCGGGCCGCGCTACTGCCCGAGCATCGAGGACAAGGTCGTCCGCTTTGCCGACAAGACCCGCCATCAGCTTTTCATCGAGCCGATGGGGCTGGATACCAATGAGATGTATTTGCAGGGGATGTCCTCGTCGCTGCCCGAGGAGGTGCAGGTCGCGCTCTACCGCACGATCGACGGCTTTGAAAAGATACAGATTATGCGCAACGCCTATGCGATCGAGTACGACTGCATCGATCCGACCTGCCTTTGCGCGTCGCTTGAATGCAAAGCGGTCGGCGGGCTCTTCGGCGCGGGGCAGTTCAACGGCACCTCCGGATATGAGGAGGCCGCCGCGCAGGGCCTGGTGGCCGGCGTGAACGCCGCCCGCCAGACCCAGGGGAAGGAGCCGCTGATCCTCGACCGCGCGAGTTCCTATATCGGCACGCTGATCGACGACCTCGTGATCAAGGGCTGCAACGACCCCTACCGCATGATGACCTCCCGCTCGGAATACCGCCTGCTGCTGCGGCAGGACAACGCCGACGCGCGCCTGACCCCTACCGGGCATGAGCTTGGCCTCATCGGGGAGGAGCGCTGGCGGCGGTTCCGGGAGAAGCAGACGCTGATCGAAGGGGAAATCGCGCGGCTGCGGAAAACGTCCGCCGCGCCCTCGGAGGAACTGAACGGCCTGCTTGTTTCACGTGAAACGGCGCCGATCACCCTTTCGGTACGGCTCGCGGAGCTGCTGCGCCGCCCGCAGCTCGGCTACGCCGACCTCGCGCCCTTCGACCCGGAGCGTCCGGGGCTTCCGCGCGACGTGTGGGAGGAAGCGGAGATCACGATCAAATATGAGGGCTACATCAAAAAGCAGCTCGCCCAGGTGGAGCAGATGCGTCGGCTGGAAAACCGCGCGCTGCCCGCCGACATCGATTACCGCGGGATCGGCGGGCTGCGGCTGGAGGCAGCGGAGAAACTCGGGAAGATCCGCCCCGTCAACATTGGGCAGGCGTCGCGCATCAGCGGGGTGAGTCCCGCGGATATCTCGGTGATGCTGATCTGGCTGGAACAGCGCAGGGGAGGGAAGACATGATTGACAAAAGGATGCTCGCGGAGTATGCGGCCGCGCTCGGGCTTCCGCTCGGGGAGGCCGAGCTGGAGCGGTTTGACCGGTACGCGGAGCTGCTCGTCGAGTGGAACGAAAGGATGAACCTCACGGCGATCACCGAGCCGGGGGAGATCGTCGTCAAGCATTTTGTGGACAGCCTGACCCTGCTCAGGGCGTTCACACCCCCCGTGGGGGCGACCCTGGTCGACGTGGGGACCGGTGCGGGCTTTCCGTCGGTGCCGGTGAAGATCGTGCGGCCCGACCTGCGGGTCACGCTGCTTGACAGCCTGAATAAACGGCTGGTTTTTCTGCGGGAACTGTCCGGCGCGCTCGGGCAGGAAGAAAACGTTTGTGTCCATGCGCGCGCCGAGGAGGCGGGCAGGCAGCCCGGACACCGGGAGCAATATGCGCTTGCGACCGCGCGGGCGGTGGCGCACCTGCGGGAGCTGAGCGAATACTGCCTGCCGCTGGTGCGGGTAGGCGGCATGTTCGCGGCGCTCAAGGGGGGCGACGTGGACATGGAGCTGGAGGAATCCCGCAGGGCGGTGGAGCTTCTGGGCGGGAAAATCGACCGGATCGAACGGCTGGAACTGCCGGACGGAAGCCGCAGGACGATTGTCTGCGTCAAGAAAATATCGCAGACCTCGACAAAATACCCACGTCCGCACGCGAAAATGGCAAAAAATCCGCTGGCCTGATGTCCCAGGCTGGCGGATTTTGCTTTTTCCTGCGACCGAAATTTCTGGAAATCAGGAATATTTCATGGTACCATCTAGTCAAGGACAAACGGAAGGACGTGAAATGCCATGAAGTTTTCAAAACAGCGCACGGTCAACCGGGTCGTCCTGCTGGATGTCAACGAGATCACCTCGAGCCCCTACCAGCCGCGCAGGCAGTTTGATCCCAAGGGCATGAAGGAACTGGCCGACAGCATCTCCCAAAGCGGATTGCTCCAGCCGATCACGGTGCGCCGCACCGAAACGGGGTACGAGCTCATCGCGGGGGAACGCCGGCTGATGGCCTGCCGGATGCTCCATCTGGACAAGATTCCCGCCATCGTCGAACAGTTCGACGACGAAAAATCCGCCGTATTTTCCCTGGTGGAAAACCTCCAGCGCAAGGACCTCAACTATTTTGAAGAGGCGGTGGGCATCCAACAGCTGATGCAGCGGTGCGAAATGACCCAGCAGCAGGTAGCGGAACGGCTGGGCAAGGCGCAGTCGACCGTCGCCAACAAGCTGCGCCTGCTGACCTTCAGCGAACCGCTCCGCCGCCGGATGCTCGACGCGGGCCTGACCGAACGCCACGCGCGCGCCCTGCTCAAGCTCCCGGATGAGATCACCGTCGCGGCGGCTCTGGAGCATATCGTGCGGGAGCGCCTAAACGTGGGGGAGACCGAGCGGTATGTGGACGCGCTTCTCGAGCCTGTCGAAGAGCAGGAAGAGCCGCGCAGGGCCACCCGTCTCTTTATCGTGAAGGACCTGCGCGTCTTTATGAACACGATCTCCAAAGCGGTCTCCACCATGAAGCTGGCGGGCATCGACATCAACACCACCAAGGTCGAGGATGAGGAATACATCTGCTATACCATGCGGATTCCAAAAAAGAGCGCTTACCGGACGCACAGCGCCTAATTTTCTCCGACGCCAACCACCGCTTGGACGGGCCGCGTTAACAGCGCGCGGAAGCCGTCCCGGGGCTTGGTCAAATAAATACACGTTTCCCTGCAAAGAAACCGCCGCAAGGCGGTTTCTTTGCGTCGCGCAGACCGCGCGCTCCGATTGCGGCGATAAGGCGGCGCGACACGCGGAAAGCCGCCGCAAAGCGGTTTCTTTGCGTCGCGCAGACCGCGCGCTCCGATTGCGGCGATAAGGCGGCGCGACACGCGGAAAGCCGCCGCAAGGCGGTTTCTTTGCGTTGCGGAAGTTTTGGGTTTGCCGCTCATCGAGCGGCGGAGCTTGTCGGTGGCCGGCCGACGGCGGATTTAGATCATCCGCTCAGTGAGCGGCAGAGTTTGTCGGTAATCGACCGACGGCGGGCTTAAATGTGCCGCTCATGAAGCGGCAGAGCTGCCGGGTCCCGCCCCGGCAGGCGGCCCTATTTCTTGGCCGCCCAAGAAATAGGGGAAAGAAACCGCAGGGGGCTGCGCCCCCTTGACCCCCGCGCCGCCTCCGGTTGGCCTTCGGCCAAAGTCGGCGGCGCCCCGTCCACGGATGAACGGACGGGTGTACAGCATCCCGCCCGCCGCCGCGCCGCGGGCGCAATGCCTCTGCCGGCAAGTCTCCGGAACCGTACCGGAAGTGCGCCTGGGGAGGCACGGCCGCTTTTGCGTGGCGCGCAGCGCCCACGGGGAGGCGGAAAACTGCGCGGCTTCGCCGCGCACGCGCGCAGAGCGCGCGAACGCCCGGAACGGGCGTTGTTTTCCGCCGTGCGTTCCCGGCGAGCCATCCGGCTTCGGTCGTTGGGAGCGCAAGGCGCACGTCAGTTGGCCCCTGCCCGCAACTGACCCCGCGACCGGTCAAGTCGATGCGTGTGCCCCCACTCGGCAAGTTCGCCGCACCGTTGTTTCCATCGTTGGGTGCGCCCGCAACCTGAATTGAGCCTTCAGCTAGTGTACCCGTGGGGAGCGGCGGTAGCCTGCGGGTACTGGCAAGGTACTCCCGGGGGAAACCGCTTAAAGTTCCGGCCCGCAGGGCCGGGTCCGCGTAGCGGACTCAAGCCGGGGTCGCGGGGCGGAACGCCCGCGAGCGGTCGTCGCGCGTAGCGCGCTCCGGG
>NZ_DBMDHH010000101.1:0-4079 GCF_057433415.1 Anaerotruncus sp.
TCGGAGAGCATGTCCTCGGGCGACGCGACCGGCAGGTCGATCTGCCCGCCGCCGTCGTCGTCGCTCTCGGTGAGGGAGAGGGGCGGCGCGGCGGCGCAGATCGCCTCGACCACCTGCTCCTCCGGCAGGTCCATCGACTGCGCGAGGTCGGCCACCGTCGGGTCCCGGCCGAGGACGTTCGCGAGGCGCTCCCGCTCCCGGGAGATGCGCATCGACAGCTCCTTGAGGGTGCGGGAGACCTTGACCGCGCCGCCGTCCCGGAAGAGGCGGCGCATCTCGCCGAGGATGACGGGCACCGCGTAGGTGGAAAACCGCACGCCGCGCGTCTCGTCGAACGCGTCGGCGGCCTTGCACAGCCCCATGCAGCCCGCCTGGAAGAGGTCGTCATATTCGATCCCGCGCCCCTTGAACCGGTGGGCGCAGGCATGTACCAGACCGATGTTCTGGGAGATGGTCTGTTCCCGTTTGTTTTCGGCACATTCGATCACCGGCTTCATGCCTCCTTGCTGCGAATGTCCCTCTCCAGAACCACCGTCGTCCCCTTTCCTTCCTTGGACGTCACTTTGACGCGGTCCATAAGGCTCTGCATGACGGCAAAGCCCAGGCCCGCGCGTTCCTCCTCCGGCGCGGTCGTATACATCGGTTCCATCGCCTTTTTGATGTCGGGGATGCCGCAGCCCTTGTCGCGCACCTTGATGACGACGCGGTGGTCGGGCAGGATATTCGCGGTTATGTACACGATCCCCAGCCGGTCGCGGTAGGCGTGGACGATGCAGTTGGTCACCGCCTCGCTGACGGCGGTCTTGATATCGGAAAGCTCCTCCACGGTCGGGTCGAGCTGCGCGACGAACGCCGCCACCGCCGTGCGGGAGAACGCCTCGTTGACCGAGCGGCCCTCAAACTGCAGCTTCATCGAATTAATTGCTTTCATCTTCCATTCCTCCGGCTTTCGCAGACTTATCGGGTACGGGGCGGCGCTCGGCCCTGTCCAGAACCGCGAGGCGGTCGAGCCCCGCGAGAACCATCACCTTTTTCAGATGGCTCGCCACATTGACCAGGTGCAGCGTCCCGCCCAGCTCCTGCATGAGCTTGTAACGCCCCATCACCAGGCCGATGCCCGACGAATCCATGAAGGTCACGTCGCGAAAGTCGATCTCCAGCTCGCGGACCTGCCCCTTGAGCACCGCGCCGTCGATCGTCTCGCGCATCTCCTTGGCGCTGTGGTGGTCGATGTCGCCGATAATCCGCGCGGTCAACAGCTCGTCCGCCAGATCGATTTGAACAGCCATAATCTTCTACGTCCTTTCCTGGGAAGGCATTTCTCCCCGCTTTCGCGCAGCAAAAAAAGCCCTATCCAAAGGATAGAGCTTTTTCCGTGAAAATGCTGTCGAAGCATGTCCCTATTCCAATTTCACCCCGGGGAAAAAGAGGGCGCGCACCTCCGACGCCAGATAGAGCGACCCGCAGACGGCCACCACGCCGCCCTCCGAGGCGGCCACCGCCCGCGCCAGCTCAACCGCCTCCCCGGCGCTGTGGGCGGCGGAGGCCCGCAGCCCAAGCGCGTCGGCGCGCTCGGCAAGCAGGTGCGCGTCGAGCGCGCGGGGGCTCTTCGGGGTCACGCAGATGAGCCGCCTGAAGCGCGGGGCGAGCGCGGAAAGCGCGCCGCCCCCGTCCTTGTCCGCGAGGACGCCCATCACGCCGGTGACCGGACGGTCCCCGGCGAGGGAGAGCGCGTCCGCGAGGACGCGGGCCGCCTGCGGGTTGTGCGCGCCGTCCAGGATGACGAGCGGGTCCCGCCCGACGATCTCGAACCGCGCGGGGATCCGCGCCGACGCGATCCCGCGCGGGATCGCGTCCCCCAGCAGGAGCTTCCCGAACCCCGGCGTCCGGCCCAGCTCGTCCGCCACCGTGAAGGCGGTCATCGCGTTGTCCACCTGATGCCGCCCCGCCAGCGGGATGTGCAGCCCGCACCCGCGGTACCCGAGCTCGGTCCCCTCGAGCCCCAGCTTCATCCACGCGGGGTGGGGGCTCGGCTGGATGACGGGCGCGCCCCTGGCGCACGCCTCCTCGTAGATCACCGCGAGCGCGTCGACGTCCTGGGCGGCGCAGGTCACGACGGGGACCCCCGCCTTGATGATGCCCGCCTTGGCGCGCGCAATCTCCGCGACCGTCCCGCCCAGCACCGCCGTGTGATCGAGGCCGATCTGGGTGATGACGCTGATAAGCGGCCTTCTCACCACATTGGTCGCGTCGAACGTGCCGCCCAGCCCCACCTCCGCCACGACGACGTCGCAGTTTTTCCGCGCGAAATAGTCGTAGGCGACGGCGGTGACGAATTCAAACTCGTTGAGGTCGTCCACCCGCGCGGCCAGCGGGGCGATCCCTTCCACGCTCTCCGTCAGCTCCGAGCGGGAGATCATCTCCCGGTCGATCTGGATGCGCTCCCGGAAATCGAGCACAAAGGGCGAGGTGTATAGCCCCGTCCGGTACCCGGCCGCCTCCAGCATCGACGCGATCATCGCGCAGGTCGAGCCCTTCCCGTTGGTGCCCGCCACATGCACGATCCTCAGCCGCTCCTGCGGATCGCCCAGCAGCCCCATGAGAGTCTCCATGCGGCCGAGCGTCGGTTTGGCGCTGAACCGCCCGAACGAATGGATATGGCTTAACGCCTCCTGATAAGTCATCCTGTCCCTCCAAAAAAAGCAGGCCGGGCCCGCCCCGTTCCGGGGACGCCGCCTCGCGGTCGTCGTCCCCGGCGGCACGGCGCGGCCGGCCTGCTGTAAAAGGTCTCTGTTTTCCGCGGTCTTTCAGGAGAACGCGGAAAGGCTCTCCTCGATCTTCGCAAGGCGCTCTCGCACCTTCTGGAGCCGCTGGCGCTCCGCCTCGACGACGTTGGCCGGGGCCTTTTCGACGAACCCGGGGTTCATCAGCTTGCCCGAGAGGGCCGCGAGGTCCTTTTCGCAGGCGGCCTTCTCCCTGCCCAGGCGCGCGAGCTCCTTCTCGCGGTCGACGAGCTCGTCCATCGGGATGAAGATGCGCGCCGCCTCGGTGACGACCTGCACCGCGCCCTCGGGCGCGAACCGCTCCCCGATCTCCACGTCGGAGGCGAAGGCCAGCCGCTGGAAGAAGGGGATTCCCTGCCGGAAGACCTCCGCCTCGCCGGTGGCGATATAGAGGTGGGTCTTCTTGGAGGGGGGCACATTCATTTCGCCGCGGCGCACGCGGATGGCGCGGATGGCCTGCATGACCTTTTCAAAGTCGCGCTCGTCGGCGGCGAAGTTGAGCGCCTCGTCGTAGACCGGCCAGTCGGAGACCATGACGCTCTCCCCCTCGTGGGGCAGCGCCTGCCAGATCTCCTCGGTGATGAAGGGCATGAAGGGGTGCAGCAGCTTGAGGGTGCCCCCCAGGACGTACACGAGCACCCGCTGCGCCGCGAGGGAGGCCTCCCCGCCCGCCTGCAGGCGGGATTTGCAGAGTTCGATATACCAGTCGCAGAGCACGTCCCAGATGAAGTCGTAGAGCTTCTGCACCGCGAGGCCCAGCTCGAACTTCTCGAGGTTTTCGGTGACCTCGCGCACGAGCGCGTTATATTTCGTGAGGATCCACCTGTCCTCGACGGCGAGCGTCCCGGGCAGCGAAACGTCAGTCAGCCCGTCGGAGAGGTTCATGAGCACGAACCGGCTCGCGTTCCACACCTTGTTGGCGAAGTTGCGGGAGGCGTTCACCTTCTCGTCCGAGAAGCGCATGTCGTTGCCGGGGGCGTTCCCGGTGGCGAGGGTGAAGCGCAGCGCGTCCGCGCCGTATTTGTCGATGACTTCCAGCGGGTCGATGCCGTTGCCGAGGGATTTACTCATCTTGCGGCCCTGCGCGTCGCGCACAAGGCCGTGGATGAGCACCGTGTCGAAGGGCACCTCCCCCATATGCTCCAGCCCCGAGAAGATCATCCGCGCCACCCAGAAAAAGATGATGTCGTAGCCGGTGACGAGGGTGTTGGTCGGGTAGAAGTATTTGAGCTCGGGGGTCTCGTCCGGCCAGCCGAGGGTGGAAAAGGGCCACAGCGCGGAGGAGAACCAGGTGTC
>NZ_DBMDHH010000102.1:0-3884 GCF_057433415.1 Anaerotruncus sp.
TCATGAAGATCACAAACCGCATCCTGAAGGAAGTGCCGGGGGTCAACCGCGTCTGCTACGACCTCTCCCCCAAGCCGCCCGCGACGATCGAGTGGGAATAAATCCGGAAAACGCTTTCAAAGGGGCCCAGGCTTTCGCCTGGGCCCCTTTTTTCCCCCGGCACTTGACTCCGGATAAAATCCGTGATATAGTTAAGTGAAATTATATAAATTGACTTAACCATTTAGGAGGATCGGCATGGACCTGCGGGACGCCCTAAACCAATACTACTACGACACCACGGTCTGCGACCTGCGGCAGCTCAGCCGGACGGGCGGCGGGGAGCTCTCCTACAACAGCATCATGTACCTGGACGTCATCTCCTTCCAGGAAGCGGACGGCGGCTGTACGGTGGGCAGGCTGGCAAAGACGCTTCGCATTTCCGCGCCGGCCGCCACTCTCAAGGTCAACGAGCTCGTCAAAATGGGGCTGGTTGAGAAGTCGCGCAGCGAGACGGACCGGCGGGTCGTCTACCTGCGTGTGACAAATCAGGTGGCCGAGTCCCTCAAAAGCTACGACAGCCCCTTTGAACGCGCCGCGCAGGCGGTCGAGCGGCGGTTTACCGCGGATGAGATCCGGGCCTTCTGCTCGATCCTCGGCACCTTTACCGAGGAATATAAGAAGGATTTTTGATATGGAACAGCAAAATCAGATCTTCGAGACGCTCTCCCCCACGCGCCTGTTCTTTCGGTGCGCCCTCCCCAGCATGGTCAGCATGGCCGTCGCCGCCCTCTATACGATCGCCGACGGCGTCTTTGTGGGTCGTTTCATCGGGTCGGACGCTCTCGCGGCAATCAACCTCGTCATGCCGCTGCTCAGCATCAGCTTCGCCCTCGCCGATATGGTCGCCGTCGGTTCGTCGGTGCAGATCGCCATCCACCTGGGCGAAAAAAAGGAGCTGGAGGCCAGCCGGATTTTTACCGTCTGTTCCCTGCTGATCGTCGGGATATCCGCGGTCGTGGGAGTGATCGGCTATTTCGGCGCGGAACCGCTCGTGCGCCTGATGGGGGCGGACGCGGAGGTCACCGCGCTCTCGGTGGAATATATCAAGGTGTACGCCGTCTTCGCGCCCTTCATCATGGTGTTCTTCGCGGTCGACAACTATCTTCGCATCTGCGGCCGCACCCATTACAGCATGGCGCTCAACATCATGACCTCCCTGCTCAATATTCTGCTGGACTACCTGTTCCTCGGCGTGCTGCGGCTCGGCATCGGCTCCGCCGCGCTGGCCTCCTGCATTGGGCTCTCGCTGGGAACCCTCCTCGGCTACTGGCCGTTTCTCCGGAAAAAGCTCCAGCTGCGCTTCGTACGCGGGAAAATCCGCCTCCGGCAGATCACCAACATTCTGTTCAACGGTTCCTCCGAGTTCTTTTCCAACATCGCGGGCTCCATCCTGATGATCATCCTGAACAGCATCCTGCTTCATCTGGCGGGCTCGATGGCGGTGGCCGCGTTTTCCATCGTCCTCTACGTGGACAGCATCATGGCCTCCCTCCTCTATGGCATGACCGACTCGATGCAGCCGGCGATCAGCTACTGCTACGGCGCGAAGCTGCGCGGCCGCATGTTTGCCTTTGAAAAGCGGGTGCTGCTCGCGGGCGCGCTGCTCTCCGGGATCACGCTGGCCGGGATGCGCCTCGGCGGGCAGGGGATCATCTCCCTGTTTATCCGGGAGAACGACCCGGCCCTGCTGGAAATGAGCCTGCGGGCCATGGAGCTCTTCTCCTTCACCTACCTGACCGGCTGGATCGGCGTGGGGCTCAGCGCCTTCTTTACCGCCGTCAACCGGCCGGGGACTTCCCTCGGCATCTCCATCGGCCGCGCGCTCTTCTTCCCGCTGCTCGCGCTCGCCGTCCTCGTCCCCCTGCTGGGCGTGGACGGCGTGTGGCTCACCTCGGCGGCAAGCAGCACGCTGACGGCCGTCACGGCGGCCGTTTTCCTCGCGCGGTTTTTGTACGGACAGAAAAAAGAGGGCCGGACCGACCCCCCTTCCCGGTGACCGCGGCGCCGGCCGCGGGATTCCCGGTTTCTTTCCGCGAAAACGGGATCCTTTTTTCGCACGCGGTGCAATCCGGCCCCGCAAACCGCCAAGAATCAGTGAAAGGCCCGCGGAAAGCCGCGGGCGGTTTGGAGGAAGCCATGATCATCCGAAAAGAGACTCCCGCGGACTATGAGGCGGTGTATGAACTCGTCAAGGCCGCGTTTGCGGCCGCCGAGCACAGCGACGGGCGGGAGCACGAGCTGGTGGCCGCCCTGCGGAAGAGCGGCGCCTTCGTGCCCGGGCTGTCGCTCGTCGCGGAGACGGACGGAATTCTCGCCGGGCACATTCTCTTCACGGAAATCCGGATCGGCGGGCGGACCGCGCTGGCGCTCGCCCCGCTGTCCGTGCTCCCCGCGTACCAGCGGAGGGGCGTCGGCTCCGCGCTGATCGCGGAGGGGCACCGTGCGGCGCGGGAACTGCGCTATCCCTTCTCCGTCGTCCTCGGAAGCGAAAGATACTATCCGAAATTCGGTTACCTTCCCGCCGAACGGTTCGGCATCCGCCCGCCGTTCGACGCGCCGTCTGAAAACTTCATGGCCCTCCCCCTGTCGGACGAGCCCGTCCGGATGGAGGGTGTCGTGCGGTACGCAAAGGAATTCGGGCTCTGATGCCCTACGGCGGCCCGGGAAACCGCGCGACAAAAAGCCGGGGAACCCCAGCGGGGTTCCCCGGCTTTTTCTGTTTTACCCGGCGGGCTTTTTGTCCTCCAGGAGCTTTTCCGCCAGCTCCTCCGCCAGCCGCTCCACCGCTTCGATCCGCGCCGCGTCCGCGCCGGGGAGGTGGACCCCCGCCGTGACGACGACCACCGTGTTGAGCGCGCGGCAGAGGCGTTCGGCGACCGGGCGGGCGACGGCCTCGTCCTTGTGGCCGGGCTGGTTCCATACCGAGCAGGTGCAGGAGACGCTCCCGTCCCCGCGCAGGCTGGGGCGCGGCTGCGCGATGGCCACCGACCCGATGTGCGACCGCCCGCCGCCCACCGTCACGGTGAGACCCTCGTCGAGCGCCGCCGCCCGCGCCTCGAGCGTAATGCCGTCGCGCGACACGCGGTAAGATCCCGCCTCCATGCGTCCAACCCCCTTCAGGCGGCTTTTCCGCCCTCGATTTTATGAATCCACTGTAACGCACCCGACGCCGGATGTCAACCCAAAACCGTGCCGGACGGGCGGGCGCGGCCGCCAAACAAAATTTCCTCCCGCAAAGCGGGCGGGGCCGCCGCGCGGGGGCGCCGCTTTTGCCGGCTTTCCCCCCAAACGCCCAAAAGCGGCGCCGCATGACGCCGCGCCGCCAGTCGCCCCCCGCCGGCGCGCCGCATAGTATGGCAGTGTGAGCAACAACAAGCGGCGGCAGTATAAGGGTGGCGACAGCCCTCAGAAGAGCCTGCGTATGACGACCTGCTGCTTCACATAAAGGGAGGGCGGATTTAATCCGCCCTCCCTTTTTCGCATATCGCGCCTGTCCGACGCCCGTCCGTTCCCTTCTCCCCCGCTACCCCGTGAGCTCGCGGCGCAGGGCGGTCAGGATCTTTTTTTCGCGGCGGGAGACCTGCACCTGCGTCATGCCCAGACGCGCGGCGGTCTGCACCTGCGTCATGCCGGAAAAATACCGCAGCACGATCAGCTTGCGGTCGTTCGGCTCGAGGCTGCCGACGACCTGCTTGAGGGAGATCACGTCGGAGAGCATGTCCTCGGGCGACGCGACCGGCAGGTCGATCTGCCCGCCGCCGTCGTCGTCGCTCTCGGTGAGGGAGAGGGGCGGCGCGGCGGCGCAGAGCGCCTCGACCACCTGCTCCTCCGGCAGGTCCATC
>NZ_DBMDHH010000022.1:0-46035 GCF_057433415.1 Anaerotruncus sp.
GAGTCGATCAAGGACGTCGGCGAGGAGGCCACCGCCCTCTTCAACGACATCTGGACGGAATTCAAGCAGAGCTGAGCCCCATAAAAAAGCGGCCGCCCGGAGGGGCGGCCGCTTTTTCTTTCATTCAGCAGAGGACCTTGATTAAGGCAAGCAGGACTTTTCGCTTTTCCGGGGCGAGGGCGTCCCAGCAGGACAGCAGCTCACGCTGCTCCCCGGTGAGGTCGGACGGCAGGCTGTCCTCCGCGAGGAACTGGGAGACCGTCATCCCAAAGGCCCGGCAGATCGCTTCGAGCGTCGGGATGGTGGGGACGTTTCCCTTCCGGTAGAGCGAATTGATGGTGGACTGGCTGAGATGCGCCTGCTCCGCGAGATGGTTTTCGCTCCAGCCGCGTTCCTCCTGCAGCCGGCGGATCTTCCCGAGGATGTCCATCCAACCCCTCCTTCTGTGCTTATGCGTTAATATTATTACGATTAGGCGTTGAAATCTTTAATAATTAGACGTATAATATTAACGATCAGTCGTTAATGTGCACAGAGGGAGCGAACTTTATGCCTGACTATAAGGAGTTGTATTTTTCCCTCGTTCGGAAAACGGCTGCCGCCGCCGACGCGCTGGAAATCCTGAGCCTGCTGGTCGGCGAACAGGCGGAGCACCTGAAAAAGGAACTGGAACGAATCGAAGAGCTCTTTCCGCCCGACGAAATGTAAAGCGGCCGCCAGATGGCGGCCGCTTTGTCGTTCCCTCGAAGATTATTGGAAGAGGTCGAGCTCCACGGGGCAGTGGTCGCTGCCGAATATTTCCGCGCGGATCCTGCTGTCGCGGATTTCTCCGCGCAGGCGTTCGGAGACGAGGAAATAGTCGATGCGCCAGCCCGCGTTGTTGGCGCGCGCGTGGTACATGTAGGACCACCAGGAATAGGCGCCCACCGCGTCGGGGTAGAGGGCGCGGAAGCTGTCGACAAAGCCGCTGGCGAGCAGCTCGGTGAGCTTTTGGCGTTCCTCGTCGGTAAAGCCCGCGTTGCCCCGGTTGGGCTTGGGATTCTTCAGGTCGATCTCCTCGTGCGCCACGTTGAGATCGCCGCAGATGACGACCGGTTTTTTCGCGTCGAGCGCCGTCACATAGGCGCGGAAGGCATCCTCCCACTCCATGCGGTAGTCGAGCCGGGTCAGCTCCCGCTGGGCGTTGGGGGTGTAGACGGTGACGAGGTAGAAGTCCTCGAATTCGAGGGTGATGGCGCGGCCCTCGCTGTCCTGCTCGGGGAGCCCGATGCCGTAGACCGCCGAGAGGGGCGGGATCCGGGTGAACACCGCCGTGCCGGAATAGCCCTTGCGCACCGCGCTGTTCCAGTACTGCTCGTAGCCGGGCAGATCGAGGTCGGCCTGGCCGGGCTGCATCTTCGTCTCCTGCAGGCAGAAGACGTCCGCGTTTTCCGCGTTGAAAAAGTCGAGGAAGCCCTTGCCCAGGCAGGCGCGCAGGCCGTTGACGTTCCAGGAGATCAGTTTCATATGGCAAAGTCCTTTCGGGGAATTTCTTTCCCCCAGCATAACAGAATCCGCGGTAAAACGCAATTTACTTTGGCTGGAAAATCTGTTATGATAGTCTACCGAAAGAGGTGTCGCAATGGAGATTTTTGAAGTGCGCGGGGAACGGGAACGCTACCGGGACCTGCTGCTGTTCGCGGACCCCTCGTGGGAGATGGTCATGCGCTATCTGCCGCACGGGTTCATGCTCGCGGCGCGGGAGGGGGACGCCGTCCTCGGCGAGATCGTGACGGTGCCGGCCGCGGGCGGCTGGGAGATCAAAAACCTCGCCGTCGCCGAGCCCTTCCACCGCCGGGGGATCGGCGGCGCGCTGGTGCGCGCGGCGATCGCGCGGCTGCCGGACGGCGCCGCGGTGTGGGTCGGCACGGGCGACTTCCCCTCCTCGGTCGGGTTTTACGAGTCCTGCGGATTTAAACGCAGCCATGTCGTCAAGAATTTCTTTACCGACCACTACCCCGAGCCGATTTATGAAGGGGACTGTCAACTCGTCGACATGCTTTACCTCACGCAGGTGAAGGGGGAACGCGCCGCAGAAGGCTATGAGACGGGGATTGCGGGCTGCCGCATCCGCTTCGCCGGCATCGGCGACCTGCCGCTCATCCTCGACTTTATCAAAAAGCTCGCGGAATACGAGGGGATGCTCGGCGAGGTGGTCGCCACGGAGGACCTGCTGCGCGAATGGATTTTTGAAAAGCAAAAGGCGGAGGTGCTGATCGCGGAAAAGGACGGGGCTCCCGCCGGGTTCGCACTCTTCTTCCACAACTTCTCCACCTTCCTCGGGCGCGCGGGGCTCTACCTGGAGGACCTCTTCGTACTGCCCGCGCTGCGCGGCGCCGGCATCGGGAAGGCCCTGCTCGCGCGGCTGGCGGCGCTCGCCGTCGAACGCGGCTGCGGCAGGGTCGAATGGTGGTGCCTCGACTGGAACAAGCCCTCGATCGGGTTTTACCGTTCGCTCGGCGCGCAGGCGATGGACGACTGGACCGTCTACCGCCTGACGGGGGACGCGATGAAGGCGCTCGCGGAGACGGCGGACGGCTGACGCGGGGCGCGTGCATAACACAGGGAGGCGGAAAACCGTGCGGCAAAGCCGCACGCGCGCGAAAGCGCCGCTTTCGCGCGGGCGCCCCATCGGGGCGCCGTTTTCCGCCCGGGGCGGTCCCGGCGCGGCGGACGGCGGCGCGGGGCGGAGAATCAGTTCCACATGCGGGGAGGCAGAGTGTGATGAAGATCGGACTGGTCCTGGAGGGCGGCGGCATGCGCGGGCTCTATACGAACGGCGTGCTCGACTGCCTGATGGACAACCATTTTGAGGCGGACTACGTGATCGGCGTGTCCGCGGGCGCGTGCAGCGGGGTCAGCTACGTGTCGGGACAGCGCGGGCGCAGCTACCGGGTCAATACCGGCTACGTGGACGACAAGCGGTATGTGGGCTTTGAGAGCCTTGTTAAAACCAAATCGATGTTCGGAATGGATTTCATCTTCGACGAGATCCCGAATCATCTCGACCCCTTCGACTACGAGGCGTTTCTCGCTTCGCCGATGGAATTTGTCACCGGTGTGACCGACGCGGATACCGGCAGGCCGGTCTACTTCACCAAGGAGGCCGTCCGGCCGGGGGACAGCACCCTGCTGCGCGCCTCCTCGTCGATTCCGGTGTTTTCGCCCGTTGTGGAATTCATGGGGGGACGCTACCTCGACGGCGGCACCTCCGACCCGATCCCGGTGCAGAAGGCGCTGGACGACGGCTGCGACCGGGTGGTCGTGGTGCTGACCCGCGACCGCTCCTACGAGAAATCGCCCGAGGGCATCCGCCCCGTCTACCGGCATATCTTCCACGACTCGCCGGGCATGGTGCGCACCCTCGACACCCGCCACGAGGTCTATAACCGGGAGCTCGACAAGGTGCGGCGGCTCGAGCGGGAGGGCAGGGCGATCGTGATCGCGCCCGACCGGCCCGTGACGATCGGGCGGTTTGAGAAGGATATGAAAAAGCTGGAGGACCTCTACAAGACGGGGATGCTCGACGCACAGCTCGCGATGCCCCGCCTGCAAAAGTGGGTTCAGGAAAGGAGCGCGGAAGATGGCAAAGCTGAGTGATCTGCAAAATATCGGGAAGGTGCTGGAGGCGCGGCTTGTCGAAGCGGGGGTGGACACGCCCGAAACGCTGCGGGAGCTGGGCAGCCGCGAGGCGCTCGTCCGCCTGCGCGAAGCTGACCCGGGCGCGTGCGTCCAGGAGCTCTACGCGCTCGAGGGCGCGATCCGCGGCGTCAAGGACACCGCCCTGCCCGAAGAGGTGAAGGCGGAGCTGAGGGCCTTTCACAAATCGCTCGGGAGGGCGGGGAAATGAAGTATCTGGTGATCGGCGCGGGCGGTACGGGCGGCTGCATCGGCGGGTACCTGGCCGACGCGGGCCGCGACGTGACGCTGATCGCGCGCGGCAAGCACCTGGAGGCGATCCGAAGGGACGGGCTGGTCCTGCATGGCGCCCGGCGCGGGGAGCTGCGGGTGCGGGTCCCCGCCTGCACCGCCGGGGAATTTACCGGACGCGCGGACGTGATCTTTGTCTGCGTCAAGGGCTACTCGGTGGAGGAGATCCTGCCGCTTGTCGAACGCGCGTCGGATGAGCGGACCGTCGTGATCCCCATCCTGAACGTCCTGGGCACCGGGGAGCGGATAGCCGCCCGGCTGCCCGGCCGCACGGTGACGGACGGCTGCATCTACATTGTGGGCTACATCTCTTCGCCCGGGGAGATCACCCAGTCGGGGGAGGTCTTCCGGATCGTCTACGGCGAGCGGGAGGGGAACGCCCGCGCGGTGCGCCTCCAGGAGATCGCCGAGGAGCTGCGCGGCGCGGACATCGACGCGGTGGTGTCGGACGACATCCGCCGCGACGCCTTCCGTAAATTCATGCTCGTCTCCCCGATGGCGGCTGCGGGCGCTTATTTCGACCTGCCGATGGGCGGCCTGCAGGCGCCGGGGGAACCGCGTGAATTCTTCAAGTCGCTCGTGCGGGAGCTCGCGGCCATCGCGGACGCCAAGGGCTACCGCTATCCCGTGGATATGCTCGCCGACGGCCTGCGCCGCATCGACGGCATGAGCCCCGACACGACCGCCTCCATGCAGAAGGATCTCAAAAAGGGCGGCGCGAGCGAGCTCGACGGGCTCGTCTTCGAGCCGGTGCGCATGGCCCGCGCGCTCGGGCTTTCCGCCCCGGGCTACGAGCGGGCGGCGGACCGCCTGGGGGAACTTTCGAGCCGGGGGGAACTTTCGAGAAAGTTCCCCCCGGACCCCCTTCAAAGCTTTTGATTCAGGCCGGCCGCACCCGCGCCGTCATGGGCGCGTCCCGCGAGGAGGGCGGGGAGGATTTCGCCGCGTGAGAAAGCGGCTTGCCGTTTTTTTCCGTGCGGAGTATAATGGGGAAAAAACGGAAAGGAAGTCTGTGTTATGATCCCGACGATGGAAGAGGCGCAGGCCCTGCTCGAAAAGTACAACAAAGAGGCGTTCCACCTGCGTCACGCGGCGATCGTCAGCGGCGTGATGGGGTATTTCGCCAAGGAGTACGACCCCGACCGCGTGGAGTACTGGAAGGTGGTCGGCCTGCTGCACGACCTCGACTTTGAAGCGTACCCGGAGCAGCACTGCGTCAAATCGCAGGAGCTGATGCGCGAAGAGGGCCTCGACGAGGGGATCATCCGCTCCACGGCGAGCCACGGCTACGGGCTCTGCTGCGACATCAAGCCGGAGCACGTCATGGAGAAGATCCTCTTCGCCACCGACGAGCTCACCGGACTGATCGGCGCGGCGGCGATCATGCGCCCCTCCAAAAGCGTCGTCGACCTCGAGACCAAATCGGTGAAAAAGAAGTTTAAGGACAAGAAATTCGCGGCGGGCTGCTCACGCGAGGTCATCTCGCAGGGCGCGGAGATGCTCGGCTGGGAGCTCGACGAGCTCATCGAGCGGACGATCCTCGCCATGCGCGGCCTGATGGACACGATGGATATCTGAACCGCCCGGGCGATGGGAGACAGCCTCGGGCCCGCGGAAACCGCCCTTGAAGATGGCCGGAGACGGGAGACCGTTTTCGGCCATCTTTCCTTGTGCGGCGGGCCGCGGTGTGGTAAAATGGGGACAGGAATCAGGCGGCCCGGCGCGGCCCTCCATCCCCGGTATCCGCCGGCGGGAGGGCGCGGAGGGCGGAAAACCCAAATCCGCGCAGGCGGGATTTGTCCCGCGCTCCGCGCGGGCGGCGCGCGGGGCGCGCCGGTTTTCCGCCCGGCAAGCGCGGCGGCCGCCTTGGAAAGGTGGGAAAAACAATGGCAAAACGGGTGTTTTTGATCGTGCTGGACAGCGTGGGCATCGGCGAGGAACCGGACGCGGCCGCCTACGGCGACGAGGGCAGCAACACGCTGCGCGCCTGCTGGCAGTCGGGAAAGCTCTCGGTGCCCAATCTGCAAAGACTGGGGCTCTATAACATCGAGGGGGTCGGCTGCGGCGAGGCGGTGGAGCGGCCGCTCGGGGCCTTCGCGCGCATGCGCGAGTCGTCCGCCGGAAAGGACACGACGATCGGCCACTGGGAGATCGCGGGCATCATCTCCCCCAAGCCGATGCCGACCTACCCCGACGGCTTCCCCCCCGAGATCATCCGCGAATACGAACGGCTGACGGGGCGGGGGGTGCTCTGCAACAGGCCCTATTCGGGCACGCAGGTCATCCACGACTTCGGCCGCGAGCATGAGGAGACGGGCGCGCTCATCGTCTACACGAGCGCGGACAGCGTCTTCCAGGTCGCGGCGCATGAGCGCGTCGTGCCGGTCAAGCAGCTCTATGAGTACTGCGAGGCGGCCCGCAAGCTGCTCCAGGGCGAGCACGGGGTGGGCCGCGTCATCGCGCGCCCCTTCGAGGGCAGCTGGCCCGATTACAGGCGCACCTCCAACCGGCACGACTTTTCGCTGACCCCGCCGCGCGACACCATCCTCGACAAGCTGCGGGCGGCCGGCCTCGATACGATCGGCGTCGGCAAGATCTACGACATCTTCGCGGGCAAGGGGATTTCCCAGACCAGCCGCATCCAAAATAACGAGGACGGCATGGAGCAGACGATCGCCTGGGCGAAGAAGGAGTTCCACGGGCTCTGCTTTGTGAACCTCGTCGATTTTGACATGGTCTACGGGCACCGCAACGACGTGCCGGGGTATACGGCGGCGCTCAACCGCTTCGACGAGCAGCTGGGCGAGCTGCTGCCCCTGCTGCGGGAGGACGACGTGCTGATGATCACGGCCGACCACGGCTGCGACCCTTCCACCCCCTCGACCGACCATTCGCGCGAATATGTGCCGCTGCTCCTCTATGGGAAGGAGATCGCGGCGGGACGGGACCTCGGCACCCGCCCGACCTTCGCGGACACGGGCGAGACGGCGGCGGCGCTGCTGGGCGTCGACGCGGGCTGCGACGGCGAATCGCTCTGCCCGCTGGTCCTCGCGCGGGGCTGACCGCGCGGAAGCGAAAACGGGATACCACCGGGGGCCGCCGTGCGGTTTGGGCCCCGATAACCTGAACGAACAAGGAGGAGCAACATGCGCATCTACGACGTGATCATGAAAAAACGCAACGGCGGGACCCTCTCGGACGAGGAGATCGCCTTTTTCATCGACGGCTACACGGCCGGCCGCATCCCCGATTACCAGGCCTCCGCCCTGCTGATGGCGATCTGGTTCAAAGGCATGGACGAACACGAGACCGCCGTGCTCACCGACTGCATGGCGCGGTCGGGCGACATGGTGGACCTCTCCGCGATCCCCGGGATCAAGGTGGACAAGCACAGCACCGGCGGCGTCGGCGACAAGACGACGCTGATCGTCGCGCCCGTCGTGGCGGCGTGCGGCGCCCCGGTCGCCAAGATGAGCGGGCGCGGGCTGGGACACACGGGCGGCACGATCGACAAGCTCGAATCGATCCCGGGCTTCTGCACCTCGGTGGAGCGGGAGCGGTTTTTCCAGATCGTGCGGGACGCCGGGCTCTCGGTCATCGGCCAGACGGGCAACATCGCGCCCGCGGACAAGAAGATCTACGCGCTTCGCGACGTGACGGCCACGGTGGACAGCCTGCCGCTCATCGCCTCGTCGATCATGAGCAAAAAGCTCGCGGCGGGCTCCGACGCGATCGTGCTTGACGTCAAGACGGGCAGCGGCGCGTTCATGAAGTCGCTCGACGATTCGATCGGGCTCGCGCAGGCGATGGTGTCGATCGGCGAGCACAACGGCCGCCGCACCATCGCGCTCATCACCGATATGGACCTCCCCCTCGGCCACGCGATCGGAAACTCGCTGGAGGTCATCGAGGCGGTGGACACGCTGCGCGGGCGGGGTCCGGCGGACCTCACCGAGGTCTGCCTCCAGCTCGCCTCCAACATGCTCGTGCTGGCGGGCAAGGGGGAGCTCGCCGCCTGCCGCGCGATGGCGGAGGAGGCGCTCCGAAGCGGCGCGGCCTTCGGGAAGCTGCGGGCGATGGTCGCCGCGCAGGGCGGCGATGTGTCGGTGCTCGACGACACCGATAAATTCGCCAAGGCGCCGGTCGTGCACGAGGTGCTCTCCCCGGCGGACGGCTACATCTCCCACATGCAGACCGAGCTGTGCGGCATCGCGTCGGTGGCGCTCGGCGCGGGCCGCGCCAGCAAGGAGGACGCGATCGACCTGTCGGCGGGCATCCTGCTCCTCAAGAAGACGGGCGACGCGGTGAAAAAGGGCGAGCCCATCGCGCGGCTGCTGACCTCCCGGCAGGAGCTGGTCCCCGAAGGGGAGCGCCTGCTTCTGGAGGCGGTCACCTTCTCCGACGCGCGGCCCGCGCCCGAAAAGCTGGTGCTCGCGCGCGTCACCAAGGACGCGGTGGAAAAATTCTGACCGACGCGGCATAACGGCGCCCGCCTCCCCGGCTGACCGGCTGGGGAGGCGGGTTTTTCATGCGCACGGGAATTTTGGAGGGACGCCGGTCCCTTTTCAACCTCCCCGGTGGTTATAGAGGGAAAGGAGAGGATTGAAATGAAGAAGGCTCTTGTTTTATGCGTCGCGCTCGCCCTTCTGGCGGGGTGCGCGCGGGAACCGGCCGCGGCTCCGCAGCCGCAGAGCGCGGCGGAGAGCTCCGCCGTTTCCGCCGAACCGGCCGAACCGGCCGCCCCCGACCTGTCGGACTACCCGGCCCTGACCGAACGGTATGTGGATCGTCTGCTCGCCTCCGGGGCGGCGGGACGCACCTGGTCGACGCCCTTCAACATCGGCGCGGACGCGCTGGTGGACTACTACGCCCTGCACTGCATGGAGGACCTCGGCGAGCAGGCGCCCGCTGAATTCCCGGCCGGAGAGGTCGAGGAATACATCGGACGGTACTTCGACGTCGACCCCGCCTCGTGTATGCGCATCCACGTCCGCTACGACGAGGCGGCCAACGCCTACCGCTTCGAGGGGCTGGGCGCGACCTGCACCGCGCAGGTGAATAAGGCCTCCCTCGAGGACGGCCTTTTGACGCTCGATTACGACGTCTACAGTCCCCGGGAGGACGGCACCGTCATCTGGAGCGGCACGGTCAAAATTCGGCTCTCCCCCGACGGCGGCTGGAAGTACGAGGAGAACGAGATGCGCTACCCGCTCTATCCCGTCGGCGGCGACGGGCAGACGCGGGAGCAGCTCGCGGAAACCTACGTCTACCCGATGATCCCCAGCGGCAGGCTCCTGCAATACGACTGGAGCTCGCCCGGGGAGATGGAGGCCGACCACCTCTTCTTCTACCTCTGCTTCAATAATCTTTTGGGGATGGAGAAGGACTTCGAGGGCTGCTTCGCGCCGGGCGCGACCGCTCCCGCCGCCGAGGTGGAGGCGGCGATCCGGGAGTATTTCGACGTGCCTGTAGAATACCTGCGCACCTCCCAGTTCTACCGCGCCGACGGGGACTGCTACGAGATGATCGGCGGCTTCGGCGGGGGCGGATGGCAGTCCGTCCTGGACTATGCGGAGCAGGACGGCGTGATCGAGCTTGCGGTCGGGTCCTACGGACCCGACGACCAGCCCGACCACCCGATGCATGTCGGGCGCCTCACGGTGGAAAAGAAGCCGGGCGGCGGCTTCCTCTACCGCTCCTATGAGATCGTGCACAGCTGGCCGCCCGAACCCATCGCGTTTTTCGCGGAGTAAACCGCCCCGCGCGGCGAAAAAGAACCCGCCGTCCCGGCCCTCCGGCCGGGACGGCGGGTTTGCGCGTCGGAGACGCGCACAGGGGTCCAAACGGCGTTCGTCGTTTGGACCCCTGCTTTTTCGCCGCGGAGGCCGGGGCACGCGGCCGCTTTTTGACGCGCGGGGCCGGGGCGCGGTATATTCGGGCGGGCGGCGTTTACAATAGCAATTGGCGGCGCTTGCCAGATCTCCCAGAAGGCGCTATAATATACTAAAATAGTATATATTAACCATCCCAAAGGAGGAACCCTCATGAATCTACAGAAATGCGCGGTCATCGGCTGCGGTGCGGTGGGCGCGACCACCGCCTACACCCTGCTGGGCAGCGGACTGTTTTCCGAGCTGGTGCTGCTCGACATCGACCAGAAAAAGGCGGAGGGAGAGGCGATGGACATCGCCCACGGCGTCCCCTTCGTGCGTCCCGTCAACGTCTACGCGGGAGATTACCCCGACCTGGCCGACGCCGGGCTGGTGATCATCACGGCGGGCGCGGCGCAGTCCCCCGGCGAGACGCGCATCGACCTGGTGCGCAAGAACGTGAAGATTTTCCGGTCGATCGTCCCCCAGATCGTCCGCTGCAACCGGGACGCCATCCTGCTGGTGGTGGCCAACCCGGTTGACATCCTCACCTATGTGACGCTCAAGCTGTCCGGCTTCCCCGCCTCCCGGGTGATCGGCTCGGGCACCGTGCTGGACACCGCGCGGTTCAAATACCTGCTCGGGGAGCACCTCGAGGTCGACCCGCGCAACATCCACGCCTTCATCATCGGCGAGCACGGGGACACCGAGCTGCCGGTGTGGAGCTCGGCCAACGTGTCGGGCATCGACCTCGCGGATTTCTGCAAGGTGTGCGGCAAGTGCGCCGACATGGCGGGGCTGCACGGCATCTACGAGGAGGTCAAGAACAGCGCCTACCGGATCATCGAGCGCAAGGGCGCGACCAACTACGCGATCGCCAAAGCGGTGCGGCGGATCGCGGAGGCGATCGTGCGGGACGAGAACTCGGTGCTGCCCGTTTCGGGGCTGGCGGACGGGCATTACGGGCTGCATGACCTCTGCCTCGGCCTGCCGGCGATCGTCGGCAGAGAGGGGATCAAGCAGATCCTCGACTTCCCGCTCGACGAGGCGGAGCACCGGGCGCTGGAGGCGTCCGCGGCGGCGCTTTCCGACGTGCTGGCGGAGATTGAGCCGAATTAGCACTCTTATATTATGAGTGCTAAAAATTCACAGTTTATTCATAAATGATGCATTGCTTTGTAACAATCCCGGGTTATACTAAGGCCAATGAAACAAGAACGAGCGCCGGGCACGGGCGCCGGGAAAGAAGATGATCGCCATGTGCCGCAACATCCGCAGAACTCGTGAGTTGGGTTAAACAACGCGAAAACACAACATCTAAAGGGGGATTTTATCATGTTTGACCTGATGCCTTTTGAACGCAGAACCAGAAACCTCTCCAACTTCTTTGACGCCTTCGACAAGACGTTTTTCAGCGATTTCCCGGCGAGCTTCTCCGAGATCCGCACCGATATCATCGACCAGGGTGACAAGTTCCTCCTCCAGGCGGAGCTGCCCGGCTTCGACAAGGAGGACATCAAGATCGACCTCAACGGCGACACCCTTTCGATCTCCGCCGAGCACAAGGCCGAGAGCGAGGAGAAGAAGGAGGACGGCTACGTCCGCCGCGAACGCCGCTACGGCTCCTTCGCGCGCAGCTTCGACGTCTCCGGCATCGACGTCGAAAAAATCAGCGCCGCGTATAAAAACGGCGTGCTCGAACTCGAGCTGCCCAAGAAGGTGCCCGCCCGGCCGCAGGCCCGCCAGATCGAGCTCAAATAAGCCCCCGGGCTTTTGGAATCCCCCGTCCGCGTCCGCGGGCGGGGGATTTCGCATCCCCGTGCAAATATTTTCCCGGATACGACTTTTTCGCCGCGAATTTATGCTATAATAAACGCAGGCCGTCGGCCAAAAGCCAATATCCGGCCGCGCAAGACGGCCCGCAAAGACCGAACTAGATCGATTGAGGTGAAGGAATGGCAAGCGACAGCAAATTCGCGGTGCTTATCGATGCCGATAACATATCGGGAAAATACATCAAGATCATCCTAGACGAGATCTCCAACGACGGCATCGCCACCTATAAGCGCATCTACGGCGACTGGACAAGCCCCGCGCTCGTCTCGTGGAAAAATGTTCTGCTCGACAACTCGATCCTGCCCATCCAGCAGTACAGCTACACCACCGGTAAGAACTCGACCGACTCGGCCATGATCATCGACGCGATGGACATCCTCTATTCGGGCCAGGTGGACGGCTTCTGCATCGTCTCATCGGACAGCGACTTCACCCGTCTGGCCGCCCGCCTGCGGGAGAGCGGCATGACCGTCGTGGGCATGGGGGAGCGCAAGACCCCCAAATCGTTCATCTCCGCCTGCAACCGGTTCAAATACCTCGACATCCTCGCGACCGCCGAGCAGAAGGAACCGGAAAAACCCGCCCAGCCGGAAAAGTCCAAGCAGCAGCCCAAGCAGGAGAAGGCCCGGCCCGCCCCCAAGCAGGAGCCGAAGCCCGAGCCCAAGCCGGAACCGGAGCCCGCGCCCGAGCCCTGCCCCGAGCCGGAGGAAAAGCAGATGACCGGCCTGCGCACCATCAAAAAGGCGATCCGCACGATCGTGGCGGAAAACTCGGACGAGGACGGCTGGCTCTTCATCGGCACGATCGGCAACCTGCTCGTCAAACGGTACCCCGATTTTGACGTGCGCAACTTCGGCTTCTCCAAGCTCACCCCCTTCATCGAGTCGCTCGACCTCTTCGACATCAAGAGCGTGCGCACCCGCGACAGCAGCGTCAAGCTCATCTATGTGAAGCTCAAATGAATCGGGAACAGGCCGCCGCATCGCGCGGCGGCCTGTTTTGATCTTCCTTTTTCTCTTGTAAAAGGGAAGCGAAAAATATGCCTGAAGGATTGGGCGTTCCGTGCTTTGCGAAGCGCGGCGCGGGGCTCTGCCCTGCGGCCCCGCCGCCTTGTCTCCGGCCCAAGAGCCGCCCTGCGGGCGGTTGGCCTCCGACACGCTTCGCTGCGGCTCAGTGTAAAAAGGCGGGCGAAATTTTTGATTGGGGGTAAAAGGATGGAATTGGCGTTGTCGCGCGGCGCGGCGTATGTGCTGTGCGCCCTGCGCGCGGCGGGCTATGAGGCGTACGTCGTGGGCGGCTGCGTGCGCGACAGCCTGCTCGGCCGCAGGCCGGGCGATTGGGATGTGACCACCTCCGCGCTGCCGGAGGAGACGAAAGCGGTGTTTTCCGGGGCGCCCGTCATCGGGACGGGCGTCCGCCACGGCACCGTGGCCGTGCTCGTCGGCGGAGAGCCCGTCGAGATCACCACCTACCGGGTGGACGGCCCCTATTCCGACGGCCGCCGCCCCGACTCGGTCGCCTTTACCCGCAGCCTCCGGGAGGACCTCGCCCGCCGCGATTTCACGGTGAACGCGATGGCGTGGTCGCCGGAAACCGGCCTCGTCGACCCGTTCGGCGGGGCGGACGATCTGCGCGGAAAATCGATCCGCTGCGTCGGGGACCCCGCGCGGCGGTTTCAGGAGGACGCGCTGCGCATCCTGCGCGCCCTGCGTTTCTCCTCGTCGCTCGGCTTTTCCATCGAGCCCGAAACCGCCGCCGCCCTGCGCGCGGACCGCGCGCGGCTTGGGAAGGTGTCGGCGGAGCGGATCGCGGCGGAGCTTGTCAAGCTCGTGTGCGGAGCCGGCGCCCCCCGCGTCCTGCGGGAGTTCCCCGAGGTGGTCGCGCGGGTCCTGCCCGGGTGGGACTGCGACCCGGACGCGCTCGGGCGTGCGCCGGCCGATCCCGCCGTGCGGCTGGCGATGCTCTTTTCCACGGAGGCGGACGCGGAAGCGGCCCTGCGCCGCCTCAAATTCGACCGCGGAACGATCCGCGCCGCAAAGGCCCTTCTCGCCTTCCGGACAGCGCCGCTCGCGGAAGACCGCCCGGCGGTGCGGCGGATGCTGCGGAAGCTCGGGCCGGCGGCCTTCCGCCGCCTGCTCGCGATGCGCGCGGCGTACGGGGAACCGCTCGCCGGCGTGGAGCGCGCGCTCGGCGAAGTGCTGGAGGAGGGCGACTGCTGGTCGCTCGACGCGCTCGCGGTGAAGGGCGGGGACCTGCTCGCGGCGGGCGTGCCCGCCGGGCCGGAGCTCGGCCGGACGCTCGCGGCGCTGCTCGACGCGGTGATCGACGGGCGCTGCCCAAATGAGCGCGCCGCGCTCTTGAATTTTGTTTCCCCTCAATAAAAGTTTTCGTCCGCCTTTTTCAAAAGGCGGCGGGTGAGAAAAAGCCCGGCATCCTCTGGATGCCGGGCTTTTTCGAGGGCGGAGCCCTTAACCCGGGCCCGCAGGCCCTGCTTCAGGCGCTTTTTCCGCTTCCCTTTTTCAAGAAAAAAGGGAAGATCATAAGGGGCGGTTCCCATCGGGAACCGCCCCTTATCTCTTTTTCGATTATTCCGCGCGCTTGCCGTCGAGGGTCTGCTGGATGACGCTCTGCATCATCTCCTTGGTCATCGCGCCGGGCGCGTAGCCGAAGACGGTGCCGTCCGCCGAGATCATGAAGGTCGTCGGGAAGGCGCTGATGCCGTACTGCGCGAAGACGTCGCCCGTCGTGTCCATCACGGTCGGGAAGGTGTAGCCCTTGTCGGAGAGGAAGGCCGCGATCTCCTCGGGCGATTTGTCCTGCCCGTAGGGGTTTTCGTCCGTCTTGGGGTTGGCGACGCCCAAAAAGATCACGTCCCCGGTATTTTCACCGTACTCCTTGTAGAGCTCCTCTATGTGGGGCATCTCCTTCTGGCAGGGCGGGCACCAGGTCGCCCAGAAGTTGAGGAAGACCACCTTGCCCTTATAGTCGGAGAGGGTATGGGTGTTGCCGTCCTGGTCGACGAGGGTGAAGCCGGGCGCGACCGGCGCGGGCGGGGCGTCCTCCCGTGAGGACGCCTCGGAGGAAGGCGCCCCGCTCGGCGCGGCGGACTCGGAGGAGACGGGCGCCGCGGGCTCGCTCTGGGAGGTTCCGGAATCGGGGATGCGCAGGGCGCTCAGGTAACTGGTGATGCCGTTCATCCAGCCGGTGAAGGTCATGATTCCGATGATGATGAGCAGCACGCCGCCCGCCTTGATCGTGTATTTCATGAGCTTCTGATTGCGGCGCAAAAAGCCGAGCGCCTGGGTGGTGAAGAGGCCGAGCGCGAGGAAGGGGAGTACGAAGCCGAGCGCGTAGACGAGCACGAGCAGGTTGCCCGCGAGGGCGCTTTTCGCGCCCGAGGCGAGGATGAGCACCGACGAGAGGGCGGGCCCGACGCAGGGGGTCCACGCAAAGGAGAAGGTAAAGCCCATGACGAAGGCGGCGACGGGGGTCATCTTTTTGCCGGCGACGTTGAGGTGGAACTTGTGCTCCCGCTGGAGGAATTTCAGCTCGAAGAAGCCGACCTGCACGAGGCCGAGCAGGAGGATGACGATGCCGCCGATGCGGGAGAAGAGGGTGCGGTGGCCGCTGAAGAAGGTACCGACAGCGGTGAAGCCGATGCCCAGCAGGAAGAAGGCAAAGGAGATTCCCAGCACGAAGAAGAGGGTGTGCAGCATCACCCGGCTCCGCCTGTAGATGGGATTTCCGTTTTCGTCCCGTTCGCCGCTGCCCGCGAGATAGCTGACGTAGATGGGGATGAGCGGGATGACGCAGGGGGAAAAGAAGGAGAGCAGCCCCTCCAGGAAGACGAGGAGAAAGCTGATGTGTTCGGTGGTGGCAAAGCCCTGCATGCGGATTCCTCACAATCTGTAATTTAAATTATTGCAGTTAGGATAGTGATATTATATCCGCTCGCGGGAAATTTGTCAACCGCCCGGGCAGGATAAAAGATGACGGAATTGTAAATTCTCGGGAGGGTTCGCATTTCGCGCGGTTTATGTTATAATAAGCGCGGGCGATCGGCCGAATGCCGGCAGCGTCCGCCCGTGGCAAACGGCGCGCGGCGCGCAGGCCCCACAGCCCCGCCGCCGTGCGATATGACGCGGAGAGAAACCCGGGCCGCCCGCGCGGCCTTTTTGATAGACAAGGGGACAAGCCCATGTGCCAATACCAGCAGCAGGCGCCGGAATTCCGGCCCGGCCCGGCGGAGGCGGCCTCGCGCCTGCGGATGCAGAGCGCGCTGCTTTCGCTCACCATCATCGTCAACATCCTCTGCCTCTACCTCGTCCAGTCGGACACGGTCATCGGCTGGATCGTCGGCGCGCTCGACCGCGCCGGCGCGGGGCAGCGCGGCTTCGCCATCGCCAACGAGCTCTTCTCGCTGGCGGTCTACCTGACCGTCTTCCTGCTGCCCTACCTCGCCTACGCGAAGGTGCTCGGCTTCCGGCTGCGGCAGGTCCCGCACGATCCGCCCCATCCGCCCATCCTCGCCGCCTCGGCGGCGGTCGTGCTGGGGCTTTCGGTCATCGGGGTGCTCCTTTCGCTGGCCGCGTCGATTTTTTTCTCCTTCTTCGGGCTGCTGCCCGCCGACCTGCCGATGGAGATCCCCGGCGACCCGGCCGCCGCCGCGCTCTACATCTTCAACGCCACCGCCCTGCCCGCCCTCATCGAGGAATTCACCTACCGCGGCGTGGTGCTCGGCTCCCTGCGCCCCTTTGGGGACCGGTTCGCGATTGTCGTGTCGGCGCTGCTCTTCGGGCTGCTCCACCGCAATATGGTCCAGTTCCCCAACGCCTTCCTGCTGGGCGCGGCGCTCGGCTACTTCATGGTCAAGACCAACTCGATCTGGACGAGCATGGCCATCCACTTCCTCAACAATTTCCTGGTCGTCCTGCTTTCGATCGTCACCGTCAACATGAGCGACCTTGGGACGCTGGCCCTGCAGGGGCTGGAATTCCTCGTCTACTTGGGCGCCGGCGGGCTCGGCTTCTGGTATCTCTTTCAGAAGCTCGCGCTGGACGGTTCCCTGCGCCCCTGCGGCTGCCCGCTGCGGGAGCGGACCCGCTACCGCAGGTTTTTCGTGAACTTCCCGATGCTCCTGCTGCTGGCGCTCTACCTGCGGATTTTCTACCTGAGCTTTACAAGGATGTGACCGACATGCGGACCGATGAATCCTACATGTCCCTCGCGCTCGAGCTGGCGCGGGAGGCCGCGAGGCTGGGCGAGGTGCCGGTGGGCGCGGTTGCGGTGTGGGACGGCGAGGTCGTCGGCACCGGCTTCAACCGCCGCGAGACGGGCAAAAACGCGCTGGCGCACGCCGAGCTCGAGGCGATCGACGCGGCCTGCCGAAAGCTCGGCGGCTGGCGGCTGCACCGGTGCGACCTCTATGTCACCCTCGAGCCCTGCCCGATGTGCGCGGGCGCGATCGTCAACGCCCGCATCCGCCGGGTGGTGTTCGGCGCGCGCGACCCCAAGGCGGGCTGCTTCGGCTCGGTGAGCGACTTTGCCGCGCTCCCCTTCAACCACCGCCCCGAGGTGGTCGGGGGCGTGCTCGCGGAGGCGTGCGCGGCGGAGCTCTCCGCCTTCTTCCAAAGATTGCGTAGCTGTCGATAAAAATATCAAAACGGACACAATATCTTGTGTCCGTTCACAATTTGTTCACCAATTGGAGGGGCGGGTGTGTTATAATAACCCCTAGAAACTCAGCGTTTCTAAGTTAATCCCCCCTCCTTGATTTTATCTCCAGATCACTTCACCTGTCAGCGGGCCGCGAGGCTCGTCTTTTTTTTGCTCCGCGCCCTCCGGCGGCGCGGCGTGAAAACCGCCTCCCGCGGCGCGGAAGGCGGTTTTTTCTGTTTCAGCCGAGCAGCGGCAGCTTGCCGCAGTAGCGGTAGCTGTGCAGGTAGTCCTCCGCGAGAAAGGGAGCGTTCGGCTCCCCCTCTATGACCGCGAGGTGCAGCTTTTCCAGGTTGGTGCGCGCCGCGAGCGCGCACGCCTGCGGGCCGTCCGCGAGGGCGACCACGCCGTTTTTGCCCGGCGTGGCATCGAGCGGGGCGAAGATGCCGCACCGCGCCGCGCCGCCGGAGGCGTAGCAGGCGTAGAGCGCGTAGACGCCGTTTTCATTGGCGCGGCAGCGCAGCAGGTCGGGCAGGATGCCGCCGCCCACGCCGGGGACGGCGATGAGCCGCGCGCCCTGCTCCCGCAGGATTTTGAAGCACTCGAAGTAATAGGCGTCCGTCCCGAGCACGACGCCGATCGGGCCGACGGCGGTCTCGACCGGCTCGATGAGTTCGGAGGGCTCGACGCCGAGCGCCCGGTCGGGCCCGATCGCGCAGATCTTTTCCTGCGCGCCCGCGGGCTGCCCGTCGGGGCCGAAGACGACGCACCGGTTGATCAGCCGCCCCTCCTCCCAGAAGAGGGCGCTGCCCGCCACGAGGTAGACGTGCTGAAGGCGGGCAACCGTGCTGAAGGTATACATGTAGAGCTCGTAGAGGTAGCCGTGAAGCGCCGCGGCAACCGGCTCCAGCCGTCCGTCCACGGGCTGCGGGAAGGGGCCGTCTAGGGCGGGCAGGGTCCCGCCGAACATCCAGCGGAGCATCCGCTTCCAGCCGGGGACGGTCGTGAGGGGGGCGAGCCCCACGTACTCGGGAAAGACGACGACCTGCGCGCCCGCGTCGACCGCGGATTTGGCCAGCCGGTAGATCTCCCCCGCGTAGTCCTTCCAGTCCCGGTAGGCGCGGGGCGCGAGCTGCACGGCCGCCCCGCGCACCGCCTCCGGGGCGGCGAATTCGGCGTTGCGCCGGTCGGTCTCCCCCTTGCCCTCGAGGAAGGCGGCGATCTTTTTCGGCGTGGCCGCGAAGGACAGCCGGAAGGTCAGCAGCCCCAGAATCGCTTTCCACATGCGGCTACCTCCCCAGTTCGGCGGCGTAGTTCTCCACGAGCGCCGGGTTGATCTGTTCCATCAGCTCGAACCGGGCGCGGATCTCGTCGAGCCGCTCCATGTTGAGCGCGAACCGCACGGGCAGCGCGTCGGTGCGCCGCACCAGGTATCCGTCCCCCGCGCGGGTGACGGGCGCGGGGCAGCAGACCACCGCGCCGCCCGCCGCGAAGTTCGCGACATAGACGTTGTTGCTCTGCGCGGCGTTCCAGACGGTGCAGAGGACGCGCTCGGGGGTCTCCTCCGCCGGGTCGAGGCACTGCACCGAGAGGACGGCGTCCGCCCCCTTGAGCGCGGCGGTCCGGAGGACCTGCGGGTGGTAGATGTCCGCGTCGACGCAGAGGAAGAGGTTTCCCAGCTCGGTGTGCACGACCTCGGCCCGCTCCCCCGGGCGCAGCGCGCCCCGCAGCGGGAGGGAGAGGTTCAGGGCGGGCTGGCGGCAGAGCGCCTGCCCGTCGGGCCCGAGCAGGCAGAGGCAGAGGTTCCCCTCGTGCACGAAAAGGCCGCTCACGAGGTGGACGCGGTGCTCCCTGGCATAGCGCACGCACCGCGACAGGTGGCGGCGCAGGTCCGCGCCGTCAAAATGGATGCCGCCGTCCGCCAGCAGCACCAGCTTCGCGTCCTCCGAGGGGGGCTGGAAGGGGGGGCGTATTTCAATCGGGAAAAGCTCCATGCGGATTCCTTTCTTTCGCCGCGGGGCGGCGCCGTTGGTTTCTTGCGTTTATCATACCATCCGCGCCCGCGGATTGCAAACGCGGGAGGCGCTGGAAAAGAAAGGGGCCGCCCATTCGGGCGGCCCCTTTCTTCCGCCGCTTTGAGGCGGACGGTGGGCATATGACGAAGGCTACCGGAGGACATGCTTCCGGATCCCCCCGTAGGCGCAGAAGCAGGCGACCAGGCAGGTGAGGGAGCAGCCGATGAGCAGCAGGTAGATGAGGGACATCGGCAGGGTGGCCGCCAGGAGGAAGCCGAGCGCGCCGATGACGGCCAGCGCGAGCAGGTTGCGCGGCAGGCAGAGCAGGGCGAGCAGCAGGGTGTTTTTCAGCGCCTGCCGGGGTGGCAGGTCGACGAGCGCGAGCATGGGGAAGAGGTAGAGCGCCGCGCAGAGCAGCAGCAGGAGCAGCACCCCGCCGGCGAACAGGGGAATACCATAGACGGGCGAGGCGAGGGCGGCCGCGCCGTAAAAGCGCAGCGCCCCGTCGCAGAGCAAAATCAGCGCGAGCAGCGGCAGGCCGAGCAGGGTCGACCATTTGAACTCCCGCCGGAAGGCGGAAAAAAAATCGTGCCAGAGGAAGTGGTTTTGGTCGCGGAGCATCGTGAGGGTGACCCGGCACATCGCGGTGGTCGCCGCCGGGATGGTGACGACGGGGACGCAGAAGAGCAGGTAGAGCAGGTTCAGCTTGACGAGCTCGAAAAACTCGCGGGACAGCACGTCGAAAAAGAGTGCCAGCCCCCTTTTGGGGGGTGCGTCCTTGGGGATGCCGGGGCCGGGCTTGGCGTAGTTTCCGAAGAGTCCCACGGGAACACCTCGCTTTCTGAAGATGGAAAAAGGCTCCGGCGGCGGGTAAAACCGCCGCCGGGAGCCGCAGTGCATGTCAGTTGAAGATGACCTGCTGGGTCTCCTTGTCGAAGAGGTGGATCTTGGTGCAGTCGATCGCGATCTTGATGCGGTCGCCGTCCTTGGCTCCGCTGCGGGGCGGGACCTTGGCGACCAGCTTGGTTTCGCCGCTGGTGAGGTAGAGGAAGATCTCCGAGCCCATCAGCTCGGCCAAATCGACGTCCGCGTCGATGACGCTCGCCGTATCGAGCCCGAAATAGGCCTCCTCGTCGTGCAGGTTCTCGGGGCGGATGCCGAGGGTCGCCGTCCTGCCCACATAGGCGTCGAGGGTGCCGGCGTCGGCCTTGCCCGCCGGGATCTTGATCTCATGATCGCCGAACATCGCGGCGTAGCCGCCGCCCTTTTTCTGGATCGTGACATCGAGGAAGTTCATCTGCGGGGAGCCGATGAAGCCCGCGACAAAGATGTTGCACGGCTTGTCGTAGAGGTTCTGCGGGGTGTCCACCTGCTGGATGAAGCCGTCCTTCATGACGACGATCCGGTCGCCCATCGTCATCGCCTCGGTCTGGTCGTGGGTGACGTAGACGAAGGTGGTGCCCAGGCGCTTGTGCAGCTTGGTGATCTCCGAGCGCATCGCGGTGCGCAGCTTGGCGTCGAGGTTGGAGAGCGGCTCGTCGAGCAGGAAGACCGCCGGGTCGCGGACCATCGCGCGCCCGAGCGCGACGCGCTGCCGCTGTCCGCCCGAAAGCGCCTTGGGCTTGCGGTTGAGCAGGTGCTCGATGTCGAGCACCTTGGCCGCCTCATGCACCTTGCGGTCGATCTCCTCCTTGGGGGTCTTGCGCAGCTGAAGGCCGAACGCCATATTCTTATAGACGGTCATGTGCGGGTAGAGCGCGTAGTTCTGGAAGACCATCGCGATGTCGCGGTCCTTGGGGGCCACGTCGTTGACCAGCTTGTCGCCGATGTAGAGCTCGCCCTTGCTGATCTCCTCGAGCCCCGCGATCATGCGCAGGGTGGTGGATTTGCCGCAACCGGACGGGCCGACGAGGATGATGAACTCCTTGTCGTCGATCTCGAGGTTGAAATCGCTCACGGCGGTCACGTTGCCGGGATAGACCTTGAAGATGTGGCGGAGGGAAATGCTTGCCATAATATAGCCCCCTATAGTAAAATGTTGATTTTGTATCATGGATATGTTATTCTTTGGATATCCCCTATAATCCTTATTATATCGGGGATTCTATCAAATACAATGGTAGTTTATTGATATTGATGGTGATTTATTGATGTCTGCGATCGATGAGATCAGGCCGGGACGCTGTCCCCTCGGGCTGCGCGCCCCCGCGGGCTTTCCCGGCGTGCTTCCGGCAGAGTGCGGGCGGCTGGAGGCGGGCGCGCCGCTCTCCTTCACGGGGCACGCGGTCCTGCTGCTCCACCTCTGCGGGGGGCGCGCGTCCGCCCTGCTCGGGGAGGAGTCCCTCCGCCTTGAGCCGGGGTGCTTCCTCGTCACGCGGGACGCCTCCGCCCTGCGCCTGCTGCCCGAGGGGAAGGCCGACTGCGCCTACCTGCTCCTCAAAAACGCGCGGGAGCTGGCCGCGCTGCTGGCGCGCGACGGCGCGCTCCTGCGCCCCCACGCCGGATGCCGCGCGGCGGGCCTGCTGTGGAACTTCTGCCGCCGCGCGCAGACGGGCGGCTTCCAGAACCCCTTTGCCGCGAGCGAGGCGGCCTACCGCATCCTCATGGAGCTCTGCGCGGCGGCGCCCCGCGCGGACGCCTGCAGCGAGCTGGTGCAGGGCGCCATCGACCTCATCCGGTCCGAGCCCGCCTTCCTCGCGGGCGTCGACGAGCTTGCCGAAAAGCTCGGGGTGAGCAAGTCCCACCTCATCCGCACCTTTACGGCGGAGGTCGGGGAGTCCCCCGGCAAGTTCCTCCAGCGGGAGCGGATCGACGCCGCCAAGCTCCTCCTGCTCAACCGCGAATACCCGGTGGAGACGGTGGCCAACATGACCGGCTACGCGGGCGCCAACTATTTCTGCAAGGTCTTCCGCCGCCTCACCGGCGAATCCCCCGGCGAATACCGCGCCCGCGCCTCCGCCCCCCTCCCCGGCCGGGACCTCCCCCGGCTCGACGCCTTTGAGGGCGTGCATTACGTTTAGCCCCCGGAGGAGCTTTTGGCTCAGACCGGCCTCCCAGCCCCACCGGAGCCGCCGCCCGTGTGGGAATGCGTCCGCCGTTTGCCCTTTGGCGCTTTTGGGGAGGCTTTGGCTCGGGCCGGTCGCGCCGCCCCACCACAGCCACCGCGTTGCCCAACGAAAAAGGCCCGGCGTTCCATCCGGAACGCCGGGCCTTTCACCATGCGCAGGCCTCCCGATTCGGGCGTTTCCGCCAAGAGGCCCCCGGGATTCTTGTGCAGGCTGTCCGTTGACAGGGAACCGCGGAAGCGTGTAAGATAAATACGGATGCCAAACGTTTGCGCGAAAACGTTTGGCACGGAAAAAGCCTGCGCGGGAAGGGGGAGGAAAGGCGTGAGCATCCGCGAAATCGCCCGCATGACGGGGCTTTCGATCACCACCGTGTCCCACGCGATCAACGGGACCCGTCCCGTGTCGGAAAAGAGCCGCCGGCTCGTCGAGGAGGCCATCCGCCGGACCGGCTACAGGCCCAACCTCGCCGCCCGGGCGCTCAAGACCCAGAAATCCAACATCATCGCGCTGATCATCCCCTCCACCGAGCCGGGCAACTCGACCAACTGCTTCTTTTTCGACGTGCTCGGCGGCGTCAAGGACACCCTCCAGCGGCGCGGCTACGACCTGATCGTCTCCACCTATTCCGAGCGCAGGTCGGATATCCGGCTGGACAGCGTCTCGGTGCTCAAAAAGAGCTGGATCGACGGGCTCCTGCTCGTCCCCAACAGCCGCCACAGCCGTTACGACGAGCTGCTCGCGGGCGTCGACCTGCCCACCGTCCTGCTCGACCGCCGGCTCGACGGCTGCGACCTGCCGCTCGTCTGCTGCGACAACGAATCCGCCGCCGAGCAGGCCGTCGGCCTGCTGGCCGATTCGGGCCGCGCGCGCATCGGCTACCTCGGCGGCGCGCTCGACCTCTCGACCGCCTACGACCGCTATGCCGGTTACCGGAGGGCGCTTGAAACGCGCGGGCTCCCCCTCGACCCCGGGCTTGTCCGCCTGGGGCTCGACTATTCGATCGAGGCGGGGCGGGAAGCGGCCCGCGAGCTCGTCGGACAGGGGGCGGACGCCGTCTTTGCCGCCAACAGCGTGCTGACGATGGGGCTGGTCAAATACCTGGGCGGGGCGGGGATCGCCATTCCCGGCCGGGTGGCGGTCGTCGGCTTCGACGATTACGACTGGACCGAGATCGCGAACCCGCCGATCACGGCGGTGCGCCAGAGCGCCTTTGCGATGGGCGCGAAGGGAGCGGAGATGCTGATCGGGCTGATCGAGGGGCGCGAGCCGCCCGAACGGACGGTCCTCCTGCCCGCCGGGCTGACTCTGCGCGAATCCCACGGCCCCGCGCGGCCGTGACGAAAGGGATTATCTGATCGGACCAACTTGATAAAGGAGATGCAGCTATGTACAAAAAACCGAAGATCCTCGTGGTCGGCAGCTTTATGATGGACCTCATCGTCTCCACCGGCAGGTTCCCGAACTCCGGGGAAACGGTGATCGGCAAGAGCTTCAACACCGCCTCCGGCGGCAAGGGCGCCAACCAGGCGGTCCAGGCCGCGCGGCTGGGCGCCGACGTGACGATGGTGGGCAAGGTGGGCGACGACGGCTTCGGCCGGGAGATGACCGCCTCGGTGGCCGCCTCCGGCATCCACACCCAGCACATCCTGGCCGACCCGGACCACGCCTCGGGCGTGGGCAGCATCACGCTCGAGGTCGAGGAGGGCCAGAAGAGCCGCAACCGCATCATTGTGGTGCCGGGCGCGAACATGGCGATCACGCCGGAGGAGGTCGACTTCCTGAAGGAGGAGATCGCCGCCTACGACATGGTCATGCTTCAGCTCGAAATCCCGATGGAGATCAACGAGCTCGTGGCGAAATACGCCTATGAGCAGGGCGTTCCGGTCATGCTCAACTCGGCGCCCTCCGCGCCGCTTTCGGCGGAGCTGCTCTCCCACCTGAGCTACATCTCCCCCAACGAGCACGAGGCCGCCGACCTGACGGGCATTGAAATCCGCAAGCAGGGCAAGGAGGTCAACCGCGCCGACGTGGACGCGGCGGTCCAGGCGCTGCTCGCCAAGGGGGTACAGAACGTCATCATCACACTGGGCAGCTCCGGCGCGATCGTCGCGAACGCGCGGGAGAGCCACTACTGTCCTTGCATCGACGTGGTGGAGGTCAAGGACCCGACCGCCGCGGGCGACTCCTTCGTGGGCGCGTATACGACGGCGGTCTGCGCGGGACTCGCCCCGGCGCAGGCGCTCGAATTTGCCAGCTACGCCGCCACGATCACCGTCTCCAAAATAGGCGCGCAGCCCTCGCTGCCGACCCTCGACGAGGTAATCGCGCTGATGAAGGAGCAGAAGTTCGACAGCTTCGACCTGTCGGTGCTCGACGTGCTCAAATAATCCGGAAACAGAATTCACGATAAAGGAGCGACAACAGCTTGAAACAGGAATCCATCCAGGCGATGCGGGAGTTCACCGCCAGGGCGCGCGAGGCGTTCGACCAATTTGTCGACGGCGTGGAGGACGCCGAGTATGTGAAGGCGGCGGAGCTCATCCTCGCCTCCCGGCAGAAGGGCGGCCGCCTGCACATCACCGGCATCGGCAAGCCCGGCCACGTGAGCGGCTACGGCGCGTCGCTGCTCTCCTCCACCGGCACCCCCACCTACTTTCTGCACGGCACCGAGGCGGTGCACGGCTCCTGCGGGCAGCTCGTGCCGGGCGACGTGGTCGTCTGCATCTCCAACAGCGGCGAGACCGCCGAAATGAAGACGACCGTCACCGCGATCAAAAATAACGGCTGCGAGGTAATCGGCGTCTCGGGCAATCCCGATTCGTGGCTCGCCAAGCAGAGCGCCGCCCACCTCTTCGCGGGCGTCTGCTGCGAGGGCGGCCCCCTCAACCGCGCGCCGCGCGCCTCGATCCTCGCGGAGAACTTCGTGCTCCAGCGGCTGAGCGTGCTTTTGCAGGCGAACCGCGGGCTCGACCCGAAGCAGTATGTCATGTGGCATCCGGGCGGGACGCTCGGCCAGCTCCGCGACAACGAAAAATAACCGACAGGAGGCAAGCGCCATGCTGAAAGGCGGCTGTATCAACCCGGAAATCATGAAGGCGATCTCCCTCTGCGGCCACGGCGACCAGATTTTGATCGCGGACGGCAACTACCCGCTCGACGCCAAAACGGGCGGCGCGCAGAAGGTCTATCTGGGACTGACGGCGGGCGTTCCCGAGGTCACGCAGGTGCTCGAGACGCTGCTCCAGAACATCAATGTGGAAAAGGCGGAGGTCATGCTGCCCGAGGACGGCAGCACCCCGGAAATTTTCGCCGACTTCACCCGCCTGCTCGGCGGGATGGCGCTCGACGGGCTCGACCGCTGGGCCTTCTACGGCGCCTGCTGCGAGCCGAAGGTCCGGCTGGCGATCTCCACCGGCGAAAAACGCGTCTTTGCAAACATCCTGCTCACCGTGGGGGTCGCGTGAGCGCCCGGTGTAAAAAAGAAAAAAACCGCGCGGGCAGCCTTGCCCGCGCGGTTTTTTTACACGCCTGCGGTTGAATTTTGCGCTGTATTGTGCTACCATTGGAAAGATCAAAATCTGATGTTTCGAGGTTGTTTCCATGGCAAAGGATACCAGTAAAACCCTGCGCGCCGCGCTCACCGCGACGGCGCCTGTCTTTTTCGGCTACATCTTTGTCGGCATGGCGTTCGGCCTGCTGCTTCAGAAGGCGGGGTACAACGCGCTTTGGGCGTTCGGGTGCAGCCTGACCGTCTATGCCGGGTCGATGCAGTTCGTGCTCGTCGAACTGCTCACCAGCTGGGTGGGGCTGGCGCAGACGGCGGTCGTCACACTCGCCGTTCAGGCGCGCCACGCCTTCTACGGGCTTTCCCTCATCGACAAGTTCAAGGGCCTCGGGAAAAAGAAGCCCTACCTCATCTTCGCGCTCACCGACGAGACCTACTCGCTGCTCTGCTCGGTCAAGACGCCCGAGGGATGCGACCGGGGGAAGTTCTACCTGCTGATCTCCGCCCTCAACCAGAGCTACTGGATCGTGGGCGGGGTGCTCGGCGCGACGATTGGCGAGCTGGTGCCCTTCAACTCGACGGGCATCGACTTCGCGATGACCGCCCTCTTCATCGTCATTTTTGTCGAGCAGTGGCTCACCGCCAAAAGCCACATCCCCGCCCTCGTGGGGATCGCCTGCGCGGCGGTCTGCCTGTTGCTGTTCGGCACCGACGGCTTTCTGCCGCCCGCGCTGCTGCTCACCGTCGCGGTGCTCGTCGCCGGGCGCCGCACGATCGAACGGAAGATCGGTCCCCCGGCGGAGGAATCCGCCGGGGATGTTTTAGATGGAGAGGAGGCGCCGGGATCATGCCGCTGAGTCCGCTTCAGGCAGTCGCCGTCATCGCGACGGTCGTCGCCGTCACCGTCTGCTGCCGCGCGCTGCCCTTCCTCGTCTTCCGCGACGACCGCCCCGTCTCGGGGCTGGTCGTCTACCTCGGGCGCATCCTGCCCTTCGCGATTATTTCGATTCTCGTCATCTACTGCCTGCGGAATACCAGCTTTACCGCCGTGCCCTTCGGCGCGCCCGAGATCATTGCCGTGGCGCTCGCCGCCGCCATCCACGTCTGGAAGCGCAACAACCTGCTCTCCATCGGCATTTCGACCGTCGTCTATATGTTCCTGCTGCAGGTCGTGTTCGTGTGAGTTTCCGCGCAGCCTCCACGCGAAGTTGTCGGGCAGGTGCGGGCGCCCCCCGGAAGGCGCGGCGCTCCCGCGGGCGGGGCGGAAAACCGTGCGGCCTGGCCGCACGCGCGCTTCGCGCGTGGCGCGCCTCCGGCGCGCCGTTTTCCGCCCGCCCGGCCCCGCTTTCTTTTCTCTTGCAAAAGAAAGCGGCAAAGAAAATGCGCCGGAAGGACAGGGCGTTCCGCCCGCTGCGGCGGGCGGCTCAGGGCTCCGCCCTGAGAACCCGCCGCCTTTTGAAAAAAGGCGGGCGAAAACGTTTCTTTATGGCGGGCGAAACGGTTTTCACGGGACGCGGGTAGGGCGAAGCGACACGCCCCGCCTGAACCCAAAGTTTTGAGAGGGGTCCGGGGGGAACTTTTTCAAAAGTTCCCCCCGAAGGCTTTTCAAAGCCCGCTGAATATGATATGATAGTTGAGTTGAATACAGTTGTGTGTCATTGGCGCACAGTTTAAAGGAGTTTGGTTTCCATGGATTACATCAGCACCCGCGACAGTGGGCACCGCGTCAGCGCGGCGCAGGCGATCGTGTCGGGGCTCTCGCCCGACGGCGGCCTGTTTTTGCCCGAAAGCCTGCCGCAGTTCTCCCTTTCGGAGATCGAGGCGATGGCCAAGACCGGCTACGCCGGCCGCGCCGTGGCCGTGCTCTCCCGCTTCCTGACCGATTTTTCCGAGGACGAGCTGCGGGAATACGTCTCGCGCGCCTACGCGCCGGAGAAGTTCCCGCCCAAGGCGGTCGCGCCGGTCGTTCCGCTCGACGAAAACGCCCACATCCTCGAGCTTTTCCACGGCCCGACCTGCGCGTTCAAGGATTTTGCGCTGCAATTGCTGCCCTTCCTGCTGACCGCCTCGCTGCGCAAGACCGGCTGCGACAAGACGGTCGTCATCCTCGTGGCCACCTCGGGCGACACGGGCAAGGCCGCGCTCGAGGGGTTCGCCGACGTGCCGGGCGCCAAGATCTGCGTCTTCTATCCCGACGGCGGCACCAGCAACATCCAGCGCCTCCAGATGACCACTCAGGCGGGAGAGAACGTCATGGTCTTCGCCGCCGAGGGCAATTTTGACGACGCCCAGAACGGCGTCAAGCGGATCTTCACCGACCGCGCCTACGCCGAGGAGCTCGCGGACAGGGGGTACATCCTCTCGTCGGCCAACTCGATCAACTGGGGGCGGCTCGTCCCGCAGATCGCCTACTATTTCTCCGCCTATTGCGAGCTGCTGAACGCGGGCAGGGTCAAGCCCGGCGACCCGGTCAACATCGTGGTGCCCACCGGCAATTTCGGCAACATCCTGGCGGCCTATTTCGCCAAGCACTGCGGCCTGCCGGTCGGGAAGCTCGTCTGCGCCTCCAACCGGAACAACGTCCTCACCGACTTCATCACGACGGGAACCTACGACCGCAACCGCGGCTTCTATGTCACGACCTCCCCCTCGATGGATATCCTCATCTCCTCCAACCTCGAGCGGCTGCTCTACCTGCTCTGCGGCCGGGACGACAAGGTCCTGCGCGGCTATATGGAGGCGCTTGCGAAGACGGGGAAATACACGGTGGGGGCGGACGTCCTCGCGAAGCTGCAAAGCGAGTTCGCGGCGGGCTGCGCCGACGACGCGGCGACCGCCGCGGCCATCCGCGGCGTCTACCGGGAGACGGGGTACCTCTGCGACACCCACACCGCGGTGGCGGTGAATGTCTACCGGGATTACGCCGCCAAAACCGGCGACCGGACGCCGACGGTCATCGCGTCCACCGCAAGCCCCTTCAAATTCGCGAACAGCGTGCTGCCCGCGGCCTTCGGCAGGGCGGCGGACGGCGGGGACTTCGCCCTGCTCGCAAAGCTGGCGGAGCTTTCGGGGCAGCCCGCGCCGCAGGCGCTCGCGGGCCTTCAGGATAAGACGGAGCGGTTTACCGCGACGGTCGAGCCCGCGAAGATGAAGGAAGCCGTAAGCGGCTGGTTGGGCATTTGAGCGCCCCATTTTGACAGAACGGGTGATCGTATGAAATATGTGGTAATGCTTGGCGACGGCATGGCGGACCGCCCCGTCCCCGAGCTCGGCGGCAGGACCCCGCTCGAAGCGGCGGTCAAGCCGCATATGGATTTCCTTGCGCAGCACGGCACCGTGGGCATGGCGCGCACCGTCCCCGAGGGAATGCCTCCCGGCTCGGACACCGCCAACCTTTCGGTGATGGGCTACGACCCCAGGATCTACTACAGCGGCCGCTCGCCGCTCGAGGCGGTGAGCATGGGCATCCCGCTCGCGGCGGACGACGTGACCTTCCGCTGCAACCTCGTGAACCTCTCGGAGGAGGGGGCGCTCGAGGATGCGACGATGGTCGATTACTCCTCCGATGAGATCACGACGGCCGAGTCGACCGAGCTGATAGCCTTCCTGAACCGGGAGTTCCACACCGAAACGCGCGACCTCTATCCGGGCATCAGCTACCGCCACTGCCTCGTGCTGCGCCACGCCGAGACGGGCACCGACTGCACGCCGCCGCACGACATCTCCTTAAAGCCCGTGCGGGACTGCCTTCCGAAGGGTCGCTACGGCGAACAGCTGCTCGACATGATGAAGCGGTCCTATGCCCTGCTGCGCGACCATCCGGTCAACCTGGCGCGCGTTTCCCGCGGCCTGCGCCCGGCCAACTGCTGCTGGTTCTGGGGCGAGGGGACCCGCCCCGCGCTCTCCTCCTTTGAGGAACGGTTCGGCGTGAAAGGCGGCGTCATCTCCGCCGTCGACCTCATCAAGGGGATCGGCATCTGCGCGGGGCTCAAGAGCGTCGACGTGCCCGGCGCGACCGGCAATGTGGACACCAACTTCCAGGGCAAGGCGGAGGCGGCGATCGGCCTCTTACAAAACGGCTGCGACTTCGTCTACATCCATGTGGAGGCGCCCGACGAGTGCGGCCACCGCCACGAGGTGGAGAACAAGGTGAAATCGATCGAACTGATCGACCGGGAGATCCTCGGACGGCTGCTGCCCGCGCTGCAGGCGAGCGGGGAGGACTATGCCGTCCTGCTGATGCCTGACCACCCGACGCCGCTTTCCATCCGCACCCACAGCGGCGATCCCGTGCCCTTCGTCCTCTACCGCAGCGACCGCGAATCGCCGCTGCACGCAGGCGCGTACACCGAGGCGTTCGCCGAAAAGACAGGGCTTTTCATCCCCGAGGGACACCGCCTGATGGAGAAGCTCCTCCTCGACGAGCGCATCTGAAATTTTCCGGAAAAGCGGTTGACAAGCCGGGAGCCCAATGATATAATAATCAAGCACGATTGCTGAAATCGTGCTGATATGCGGGTATGGCGGAATTGGCAGACGCGTTAGATTCAGGTTCTAATGGTCGCAAGGCTGTGCAGGTTCAAGTCCTGTTACCCGCACCATGATCTAGACCCCGCAAACCGGCTCTACAAGCTGGTTTGCGGGGTCTTCATTTTTCTGCGATATTCGTTTTGGTGTTTATTTGGTGTTTATTTTACTGCCTTTCTTCAGGCTCAAGGCATCGGCGACTGCGTCGGTTGCTTTCGCCTGCGCCACTGCAAAGGTATGTGCATAGATGTTCAAAGTGGTGGTGGTCTGGGCATGGCCGAGAACTGCTGATATAGTTTTGACGTCTGCCCCGCTATTGATCAACAGGCTTGCATTTAAGTGGCGGAAGGAGTGGACGTTAACCTTGCGCATCCCGGTCCTGCCGCAGAAGCGTTCTAACCAATTTGACGCGCTGCTGGGGTGGATGACCGCTCCATTCCATGAGGTAAACAGCCGGTCGCTGTCCACCCATTGGGAGCCGAGCCGCAAACGCTCCGCCGTCTGCTCTGCCCGGTACTGTCTCAACAACTGCATAACGCTGTCCGACAGTTTCAGGCTCCTTTGGGAGCCTTTTGTTTTAGGCGTATCGGTAAATACCCCGCGATCCGGCGTGTAGTTACTGGTGCGGCTGACGGTAATCACGCCGCTGTCAAAGTCCACGTCCTTCCACTCGAACCCGAACAGCTCCCCGCGCCGAAAGCCTCCGTAGATGGCGAGGGTAAAGAATACCCGCCACTGCATCGGTTCCTGTTCCAGCAGCTCCAAAAACCGCTGGGCTTCCTCAATGGAGTAGACTTTCCGCTCCTCCTTTACCATAGCGGGCAGGGTGACACCGCGACAGGGATTGTCGCGAACGATGCCCTGGCTGACCGCATAGTCAAAAATCGTGGATACAAATGACAGGTAGTTTTTGATGGTCTTGGGGGCCAGCGTGCGGCCTGTACGCTCGTTGATACCATCCTCCTGAAGGTTGAGAATGAAGAGCTGCACTTTCCTCGTTGTGATCATGCTCAAGCGCAAATGGCCGAGCGCTGCATAAGTACGCGCCTCAAATTGGTGATACAAATCAGTGGTTCGCTTCTTCAATCTGACCTCGGCGTACCCCACGGATGATAACATATGTCGGACTTAGCCTTGCACCGTTCTTTAAACAACACCGCTTGCCGCTGCAATTCCTTCTCGATCTGCCGCGCGGTCAATCCAGGCGGCGGCATCCAAGCGGAAGTCGCGTTGCCGCTGGCCTATGAGAACGGGGCCGTCTGGTTTATGACAAAGGCGACCTTTATGAAGTTCGTCGGCATGGTGGACAGCAACAAACAGCCGATCGCCCGCGTCAACCACGGGATTGGCGAAGGCCGGAACGGATGCTGCTGGGCCGTCAGGTCATCCTTAACGACTACATGTCCAGCTACACGGATTCGCCGACCGCTGACACGGTGGTAGCGTTTATCTTCAACTCCAAGGATTACGTTCTCAACACCAACTACAGCATCGGCGTCAAGAAATACGAGGACAACGATACCGACGACATGGTAACCAAGGCGATCATGATTGTTGACGGAAAAGTGGTCGACAAAAATTCCCTGGTCACCATCACCAAGAAAAACGCCTGATGATTTTAGCCCGGCCCCTTCGGGGGCCGGGACGGAGGTTTGCAATGATACTGGACGAAGTGAAGGCCGCGCTAAGAATCAAGGGGGATTTATTTGACACGGTTGAAATCGAACCATTGATCGAAGCATGTAAAACTGATTTGAGGCTCGCTGGCGCAAATAAGATATTAGATAGCGATCCGCTTACCGTCCGGGCCATTGTATTCTATTGCAAAGCAAACTTTGGGTATGCGGAGGATTCGGAAAAGTGGCGGGCCGCCTATGAGCATCTTAAGTGCGCGCTGGCCCTGGCGGGGGACTATCGATGAGGATGGACCATGAACTGGTAATACAGGCTTTTTCCGTGCGGGAATCGGGTGAAATCAAAATCGGGTCATGGGAAAACACCGCAGTGCTCTTCGCGGGCAAGGAGGAAAAAAACGGACTGTCTGTTTACGCCTCCCACGCGGCGGCAAAACGTACTTCCACGAAGTTTTATGTGCGGGCAGAGACGGAGATCACCCAGCACAACCGGGTTGTGTTCTGCGGCGTGCCGTACACGCTGACGGGCATATCCGAAAAGGGAAGGGATCTTCTTGAGCTGTCTGCGGTACAGGTGAGAGACGACACGTGTTCGGTTTACCGACGGGACGCACAGGTTGATGCGTATAAGCGCCCTATCTGCGGAGTACCCCCAAAGGTCATGGAATTCCCGGCCGTTCTGGTGGAAAAGTACCTGGGATTTACGCAGAACGCCCCGATGGCACAGACGCAGACGACATTCGTTCTGGTGACGCCGAAAGAGGTTTCACTCAAAATCGCGGGCCTGGTGGAGGTGAATGACGCGCGGTATGCCGTGCGGATTTGCCATACGCTGGACGAATACAAATCGAGTATGAGATTACACGGATGGAAGAACCTTAAAAATTTTTACGGGCGGTCGAAAAGTTGCATTTTTTTGCACAATCCACCTCTCTGGAAGGTACCGGTGAAAGAGGTTTTCTCGAGAGCCCTTGAAAAAGATTTGGGAAAGGCAGGGATGCGATGCAGGAGGTAGACACCCGTGAAATGGTGGACTTCGGACGAACGCTTTCCAATCTGCTGGGGGAACTCCCGGAAATGCGCCGGGAGCTGCATGAGGAACTGGCGGAGCTTGCCAAAAAGGAAGTGGACGCCGCGATTTCGTCGTCCGGGCTCAACGATTCCAGCGGGGATATACGCCGTTGGCAGGCGGCGCATGTCGGTTCGGGCGGCGGGTATGCGGCTGTTCGGGCCGCCTCGGAAAAGGAGGGCGGCGGGACCGGACCGAACAGCGCCGGGGCGATCACCAACGATCTTGAAGGCGGGCATAAGATTCGCCCTCCTTCCGGGAAGCCGGGATACCGCCCGCGCATCCGGATGGCCTATGTAAACGGATATCACTTTTACCAGACGGCGCGCAGCTCCCTTGAAGCAAAGGCGATCCGGCTGGCGGAACAGTTCGTGGAAAAGTTCGCAAAAAAACTGGAGGGTGAGGAATGACGACGCAGCTTGCAGTCATGGACGCGATTCAGGTTCTGGCGGCCAAAGCCCTGCCCGAACTCAAGAGGATCTATACCGACCTTGTCCCCACCGACTTCCTGCGGCCCTGCCTGCTGGTGCAGCCTGTCACGACCATGCGGGAGGATGCGGCGCAAAACCTTGAACGGGTCACGGACTACTACACGCTGACGGTGTTTGACGAGACGGACGACTATTCCAACTCGGACACCCGGCGGCTGCTCGAATGGCAGCAGAGGGTCCTGGACCTGTTCCGCCCGGGATATCTGGAGGCGGGCGGACGGGCGCTTTCCGTAAAGGCGTCCACCGGAGGGCGGGACTGGGACAAGGCGTATGTGGATTTGCAGTTCTCCTACCATGATCTGCGGGACGAGACGCCCGACACGACCCCAAAAATGGGGTCGGTGGAAACCAACATGAATTTGAAAGGATGATTTTATGGGACTTCCTTCGATTGACATCACCTTTAAAACCCTCGGCATGACCGCCATCCAGCGGTCGCAGAAGGGGATCGTCGCGGTGATCCTGGAGGACGCGGCGGGGGCCGGGGCGCACATTATGACCAACGTGACCGACATCCCGTCGGCGCTCGGCGCGGAAAACCGGGCGTATCTGGAGCGGGCGTTCACCGGCTATGTGAACCCGCCCCGCAAGGTGATCGCCTATGTGGTCGACGGCACCGAAAAGACGCTGGACGACGCGCTCGCCTACTTTGCGACGCAGCAGTTCGACTATCTGGTGGGCGCGCCGGATACCGAATCCGCCGACGCGCAGAAGATCGCGAGCTGGGTCAAATCCGAACGCGCCAATAAGCATACCGTCAAGGCGGTGCTGCCGGGCACGGCGGCAGACAGCGAGGCGGTCGTGAACTTCACGACCGGCGGCATCCGGCTCGGGGAGGCTTCGGTGACGACGGCGGCCTTCTGTTCCCGCATCGCGGGCCTCATCGCCGGGACGCCGATGACGATCTCCTGCACCTACGCGCCGCTCGCGGAGGTATCCGACGTGACGCGGCTCACCAAGGAACAGCTCGATACGGCGATCGACAGCGGCGAGTTCGTCCTCTTCCATGACGGCGAGAAGGTCAAGGTCGGCAGGGGCGTGAACAGCCTTAAGACCACCTCGCAGGAGAAGGGAGAAGCCTTCAAGAAGATCAAGATCGTCGAAGCGATGGACATGATCCAGAACGATATCCGCATGACCGCCGAGGACGGCTACATCGGCAAGTATGCGAACAGCTATGACAACAAGTGCCTGCTCATCATGGCAGTGAAGGGGTATCTGGAAGAGCTGGAGCGGTCCGGCATCCTCGAGACGGGCACCTCGGTTGTGGAGCTCGACCTCGCGGCGCAGGAAAACTACCTGAAGTCCAAGGGAATTGACACGTCGGATATGAGCGAACAGCAGATCAAGGAGGCCAACACCGACGCGAAGGTGTTCCTGCGGGCGCGGGTAAGCATCCTCGACGCGATCGAGGACATCGTACTGCCGATCACGATTTAAGGGAGGAACAGAATATGGCGATGGAATCCGCAAAACGGGTGATGTCCGGCACCCATGGGGAAATCTGGCTGGACGGGGAACAGGTGGCGGAGTGCTACAAGTTCCAGGCGAAGGTGACGCTCAACAAGGAGGACGTGCCGCAGTGCGGCGTCATGTGGACGGACAGCAAGGTCAAGAACATGACAGGCAAGGGCTCGGTGGGGCTCTATAAGGTGTCCTCGCGCATGGCGAGGCTGATTGGCGAGCAGGCGCGGGCCGGAAAGGACCCGCGGTTCACGATCATCTCCAAGCTGGACGACCCGGACGCCTACGGCGCGGAGCGCGTGGCGGTCAAGAACGTCTCGTTCGACGACCTGACGCTCGCGGACTGGGAGGCGGGCGTCTTTGGCAAGGTGGAGTGCCCGTTTACCTTCGGCGACTACGAATACCTCGACAAAGTGGAGGACCGGGCATGAGCGGCACGCTGGATATCCTACTGCGGGCGGAGGTGCCCGAGCCGCAGACGAAGCAGTTTAAGCATAAGCGTCTGTCGAAGCTCTGCGGGGAAGATGTGGTGTTCACCCTGCGGGAGCTGGGCTTTAGCCGGGTGGCGGACATCAAGAAGCTGCACGAGGGGGAGGAGATGGAGGTCCACATCCTGCTGGCCGGGATTGTGGAGCCCGATCTCAAGGACAAGGGGCTGCTCTCCAAGTACGGCGCGGCCACGCCCGCCGAGCTCGTGAAGAGGCTGCTGCTGCCGGGAGAGATCACCGACATGAGCCGCGAGGTGGAAAAGCTCTCGGGTTACCGGACGAGCACCATCGAGGAGCTTAAAAAAAAATAGACGCCGACCCGGAACTGGGCGTGATGTTCTGGCTGCTCAATGAACATCACGTCCTTCCGGGGGCGTACTATCGGATGCCCGAGGGGGAAAAGGTCGTCGTGAGGGCGATCTTTGAACGGATTATGGAGGCGCGCAGGGAGTGACGCTATTATAAGACTTTTACATCTTCGCCAGACACAAGGGCCTCCAGGCCTCCGCTTATTCTATTCCATTTGAGAGTAATGGAAACGTCTTTAGCTGCCTGAAATCGAACGCTTTTTTTCCTCAAAGAAGTGGAGAATTCTAAAGTGTTTTCGCCGTCTGCGGCTTCAATTATCTCCGAGTCTCCGCAGTTAATCCAAGCACGCTCTTCCCCATTTAGTCTGACTGTAATAACTGGCTTAATCAAAAATGATTGCGCGACAGATTTAACATGGATTTTCATATTGACACCTCCTTAATTATTTTAGCATATGTTTGCGAAAATTCCTAGATGGGCGGCGATTTTATGGCACGCGATATTAGTATAGCGATCTCGGCAAAGGACAATTTTACACAGGCAGTCACGACGATGCGTAATGCAAACCAAGCGTTTAATAAGGATTTAGAGGGATTGTCAGGCAAATTAAACTCCCTCAATAAAACAAAGGTGACGCTCCAGATTGACGCGGATAAGGCAAAGCGTGAACTCAAGGAGGCCCAGAAGGCGTTTGCCGACATGAACGACGAGGCGGCGGACGACACCAAGCTTCGCAAGGCGATGGAAAACTACGACAACGTGCGCAGGAACCTCAAGCTCGTAGCGGACGAGGCGCGCAACACGGAGAAGGCCATCGCAAGCTTTTCGAGCGCGCAGAGCAGGGCGGAAAATCGGGTCGGAGGCAGCTTTGGCTCCGACCCGGTCAATCGGCTGGCGGGCGCGGGACTCGGAAAAATGATGGGTGACGCGGCGTCCAGCGCGGTAAATGTAGGGATCTCCTCGATGTTTGGAAACGAAATGGGCAGCGCGATCTCCACGACGCTTTCGGGAGCGCTAACCGGGGCGGCGATTGGATCGGTACTCCCGGGCCTTGGCACGGCGGTCGGTGCCGCATTTGGAACGTTAGCCGGCGGAATCAATGCCGCGACGCAGTTGTTCGAGAAGGGGGACGACGCCTTTCGGGCGCAGGTGCAGTCCTCCGTCGAGGAGGCGCGGGCGGACCGACAGAACCGCATTGCCTCCGGGACGGTCACGGCGGCGACGCGGGAAAAAGACCTGGTGTCCTTCAAGACGCTGCTGGAGGACGACACGATGGCGGCGGACGAATTCCAGAGGAGCCTGATCAAGATCGGTAGGACGCCGCCCTTCAGCTACGACATGGCCCGCGCGCTCACGACGGATATGCTGGGGCTGGGGAACAGTGCCCAAGAGGCGCTGGACCGCGTGAACGGGCTCGCGGACGCCGCTGCGTCGCTGAACTGGTCGGAATCCGAAGTCAGCACGATTGCTGCCTCCCTGGAAACGATGGAGATATCGGGATCGGTAACGTCGATGAACCTGAAAACCCTGGCCAAAAAAGGCCTCAACGCCTACGCAGCCGTGGCGAAGGAGTTCGGGATCGAGGAGAGCCAGGTGGCCGACAAGGTCAAGGACTTCGACGCGGGGCGGGTTGTCGACGCGATCATGAAGTATATGGAGGGGTTTGGCGGAACGTCGTCCGGATTGGCAGATACCTACTACGGCAAAAAGGGAATCCTAGAATCCTACCAGGAGGACATGGACGCGGCCTACGGCGAGGGGTTTATTTCCAAACGGACGGAGGGCTACGACGCAGAGATCTCCTCACTTTCGGGGGAAAGCGGAGAACGCGCAAAGGAGGCGAACAGCCTCATAGGAGAATATTACGCGTCCCTGGAAAACCAGAAGGAGCAGTACGCCCGCGACGCTCGCGATCTTGTGATGGGGGTCACGGATTCCAGTGATATCTTCACAGAGGCAGCGGCGGAGCGGTTTGAAGAGATGAGAAGTCAATTCGCGGACGCCGCGGCGGAAGAGGACGCGGCAAAAATGGGAGAGATCCTCACGAGGGCGCAGATCCTCGCGCAAAACGAGTATACGGCGGGACCGGGCGCGCAGGCGGAAATAGACAGCCAAAGGTCGCTGATCGAAGCCGTGCAGGCCGACACCGCGCTCAACGACGATTACTACAACACCGGTCGGAAGCTGGGAGAAACGTTGTCCCGCGGGATAGTCGACGCGATGATGCGAAACAACCCCTATGACCCGTCGCAATACCTGGATGGCCTCGATGCCCTTGAGCGGTACGACGACGTCGCGCAGGACCCGGGGAACGAGGCGCGGGCAACCCCGCAGGCGCTCGGTAACGCATACGGCCTGCCCTACGTACCCCGGGACGACTATCTCGCGCGGCTGCACGAGGGGGAGCGGGTGCTTACGGCGGCGGAGGCGCGGGCCTACCGGGAGGGCGGCGCAGGCGTCACGCTGACGGGAAACAACATCACGGTGCGGGAAGAAGCGGATATCTACAAGATCGCGCAGGCGCTCTTTGCGGAGCTGCGCCGGGCGCAGATGATATCTTAGGAGGTCCGGGTATGTCAAGACGCAAATTCATCTTCAAGGGCGGCGGGAAGGAACTGGTCCTGCCCGTGACGCCGGACAGCTATCAGGTTGAAAAGGGCATCAACGTCGAGGTCGTCAACATCCACCAACTGGGGGACGCGATCCTCGCCGGGTATGGGACGCTGGCAACCATCAAGGTTTCCTGCATTTTCCCGGCGAGCCGCTATCCGTTCTCGGACGGTTCCGACCCGAACAGGTATGTCGGGCAGCTTGAAAAATGGGTGAAGAAACGACAGAAGCTCCGCTTTGTGGTAGGTGGGACGGGGGTCAACATCCCGGCGATCATCCAGAGCGTCAGCTATGGGGAGCGGGACGGCACAAACGACGTCTACGCGGACATTATCCTGCGGGAGTACCGGCAGCTAAAGGCGGTCAAGGTGGCGGACACCGGCGCGAACAGCGGCAGGCCGGAACCGGAATCGACGGGCAGGCAGCTCCCGCCCTATACGGTCAAGGCCGGGGACTGCCTGTGCGCAATCGCCCGGAAGTTCCTCGGGGACGGGTCCTACCAGATGGCGCAGAAGCTGGCCGCCTACAACTTCGGGAGCCGGGACCCCAACGTCCTCTATGTGGGAGAGGTCGTCAACTTCCCGCCGACGCTGTAAGGAGGTGGCCGGGTGAATATCCTAATCACGGGAGCAAAGGGGACCTTCGACGTAACCGACCTCGTGCCGTCGGTGCGGTGGTCGGGGGACTACCGGCAGGCGGCGCGGTCGCTGGACTTTTCCGTCGTAGCCTCCCCGGTAGACAAAAGTATTCCCACAGTGGACTGCCCGCTGGGAGCGAACGTCCAGCTTGTGGAGAGCGGAAGGGTGCTTTTTGACGGCTTTATCGTGAGCCGGGGGAAGAACACGGAGAAGAGCGAGATCACCCTCTCCTGCTTCGACCGGGGGTTCTACCTCAACCGCAACAAGGGTTATTACAAGTTCGTAAATACGCCGCCCGAGCAGATCGCCGCACGGGTCGCGGCGGACTTCGGCATCCAGGCGGGGACGCTGGCGGCGGGCGCGCCCGTCACCCGCATCTTCGCGGGGGTACAGCTTTACAAGATCATCGCGACCGCTTACACGCTGGCGTCCCGGACGACGGGCAAGCAGTACCACATCGGGTTCCGGGGCGAGCGGCTCTTTGTCACCGAGAAAGGGCCGGACGAGCGGACGCTCGTCATCGCCGGGGAAAGCAACCTCATCGCGGCCAATACAAGCGAGAGCATAGAAAACATGGTCAACGCCGTGGCGATCTACGACGCGGCGGGGAACCTCGTGCGGACGCAGGAGGACGCGGAAGCGATCGCCCAGTACGGACGGATGCAGGAGGTCATGAAACAGACAGCAAAGGATGATAAGGCGTCCGAGGCACAGAAGCTGCTGGACGACGGCGGGGTAAAACAGACGATCACCGTCGACTGCCTCGGGAACACGGCGAACACGGCGGGCGGTTCGGTGGTGGTGCGGGAGCCGTACACCGGGCTGTACGGCCTCTTCTACATCGACAGCGACGTACACGAGTGGAAGCGGGGGCAGTACTACAACAAGCTGACCCTCAACTACAAGCGGATGATGGATGAGCAGGAGGCGGGGAGCCTGCCGAACGCGAGCGGAGAATCGACCGGGCAATCCTACAGCTACACGAATAAACCGGAGGGAACATGATGGAAGAGAATCCATACGCGGGAATTCTGGAGGTTGTGCGGACCGACGCCGACGCGCGGAGCGCTTCCCCGTGGGTGATCGGGACGGTGGCGGCCACCGCGCCGCTCACGGTCATGCTGGGCGGCATCCCGCTTTCGGGAGCGGACCTGCTGGTCAACCCGCAGCTCCTGCCGCACGAAGAGACGGCGGCACTTTCGGAGCTAAAGGGAAGCTTGGAGGGTTCCCCGGCGGTAAGCGTGACGAATGGAAGTCTGGAGGCGAAGGCGCTGCTCGGCGGCGTGCTGGTCCCCGGCGACCGGGTGGCGATGCTGGCGAGCGCGGACGGGCAGCAATATGTTGTGATTTGTAAGGTGGTGAGTGCGTGACAGACCTTTTCCCAATCATCCAACCGGAGGTGGTGCAGGAAGAAACCGAGCTGCCGCTCTATCGGGAAGTGAAGTGGGACTTTGAAAAGGGCGAACCGGTCTTTCGCGGTGGGGAGCCCGTCGTGGCGGAAGGGGCCGAGGCGATCAAAACATGGGTGTGGAAGGCCCTCGTCACCGAACGGGCGCGGTATGAAATCTACTCGTGGAACTTTGGCTCCGAGGTGGAAAGCCTCATTGGGCAGCCCTACACCGACGAGCTCAAGCGGGCGGAGGCGGTGCGGTATGTCCGCGAGGCGCTGGAGATCAATCCCTACATTACGGAGGTCACGGCGGCCTCGGTGGATTTCGACAACGGGGTGCTGACGATTGATGTGACAGTGGATACCGTCTATGGGGAGGTACAGGCGCATGTATGAGGAAATGACGCCCGAAAAGATCAAGGGCGATATCTTAAAAGAGATCACGACGCTGGACACGCGGGAGGGCAGCTTTTCGGACGACATGGCGGGGCCAATGGCGGTGCAGCTCTACAAGGTGTACCAGTCGCTGAACGCGGTGCAGCCCATCGTATGGGTGAACGAGGGGAGCGGCGGATATCTCGACATGGCGGCGGAGGATTTGGGCATCGAGCCGCGCAAGGCGGGCACGAAGGCGGCGGTGACGCTCGAACTCACCGGAACGGCGGGGTTTTCGGTCAAGGCCGGGACGCGCTTTCTCACAGCGGACAACCTCGTCTTTGCAACGGTGGAAGACGCGGTCATTCCGGAGACCGGGATGGCGGCTGTTCCGGCGGAGGCGGAGAAGGCCGGCGCGGCCTATAACGTCGGGCCGGGGGAGATCGCGTTCCAGTACGAGAACGACAACAGAATCCAGAAGGTGGGCAATCCCGAGGCGGCGCAGGGCGGGACCGATCCGGAGAGCGACGCAAGCTTATACGCCCGCATCGTCTATGCCCGGCAGAAGCCGTCGACCTCGGGGAACAAATACGACTATGAGCGGTGGGCACGTGAGGTCCCCGGCGTGGGCGAGGCGAAATGCACGCCGATCTGGGACGGCCCGGGGACGGTGCGGGTGCTCGTCGTGGATGAGGATCGGCAGCCGGTGGACACAGCGATCGTGGAGGCGTGCGCGGCGCACATCGAGGAGGTACGGCCGATCGGAGCGGCGGTGACGGTGGTTTCGGCGTCGGCGCTGTCCATCAACGCGGCGGCAAAGGTGACGGTGGACGGCTCCACGACCCTTGCGGCGGTACAGGAGGCGTTCGCAGCGGCGCTGGGGGAATACCTGCGGTCGCTGGCCTTTGAAAAATACGAGGTGCTGTATAACCGCGTGGGCGCGCTGCTCATCAGCATTGACGGGGTGGTGGACTATACGGACCTCACCCTCAACGGCAAGGCCGCGAGCGTAGCGGTCGGACCGGAGGAAATCCCCGCGCTTGGGGAGGTGACGCTCACATGAATCTGCTGGAAATGCTTCCGCGCGCGGCCTATCACGACGAAGCGCATGTCGGGGATTTTCAGGGCGCGGTGGGACGACAGATGGACGCCGCTGAAGCGGCGCGGGACGACCTGATGAAGCAGGCGCGTCCCGCCACGGCGACATGGGGCATGACAATCTATGAGCGGGAGTACGGGATTGAACCGGATGTATCCAAGCCGCACGACCAGAGGCTGTCCCGCTGGCGCGCAAAGCGCCGTGGGCAGGGAACGACGACAAAGGAGCTGATCAAGCTCATGGCCTCGAGCTTCACGGGCGGAGAGGTCGACGTGCGGGAGCCAAAAGGTCAGTACCTGGTTGAGATTGAGTTTATTGGGACGTGGGGCGTGCCGCCGAATGTGGACGATTTGGAGGAAAGTATCCGGGAGGTGCTTCCGGCGCATCTGGATTTGACGCTGCTCTACAAGTACCTGACCTTCGGGATGCTGACGGCGCAGGACATGACGTTTGGAGAGCTGACGGCGCTCGGGTTGGAATGGCCGGAATTTGCGGGAGGTGCATGGACGGATGGCAGATAAGGTGACGAGGTTTACCGACAACGAGGTTGTGACGACGGCTGTCTTCAACCAGCGGGTGGATGAGACGAACGCGGCGTTTGCCGTTGTAGACGAGGCGATAGACGGGTTGTCGGGGACAGGCGGGGAAATCCCCGCAATCAGGGAAAAGGACGTTCAGCAGGATGCCCGGCTGGGAACACTGGAGACGGCGGCCGCTGCCGCCGAGCGGGATATCGCCGCGAACGACGCGCGGGACGATGTGCAGGACACGCAAATCGCGGAACTGGGAGCGACGCTTGGACAGCATGGGACGGACATTACGGGACTCAAGACCGACGTTGAAAGCCATAGCCAGCAGATCGCCGCACACGTTGCAGATACCACGGTGCACATCACGGGAGCGGAACGCACGGCATGGAACGGCAAAGCCACAACTTCCACCCTCCCGGCCACGCTGACGGCGGCGGGCTGGGTTGGAGAGACGGCCCCCTTTACACAGGAGGTTGCGGTGGCCGGTATCACAGGCATCATGAACCCCCTGACCGACATCATCCTGTCGGAAGAGACGGACACGGCGATCGCAGAACTGGAGGCGTGGGGAATGGTGTCCAGCATTACGACGGGAGACGGAAAGATCACAGCGCGCTGCCTGGAGGACAAACCGGAGGTCGATCTCAATTTGCAGATGAAGGCGGTGCAGTAATGGGTGAATGTCTGCTTGTCAAGAAGGGCGGAACAAAGGAAAAGCTGCCGACCTACACCTACACCGGCGAACACCAGATGATCGTAGACGATGAGAACAAGGGTGACTGGAGGATTAAGTTCTTCACTTCGGGCGTGTTCACGATGCTTTCCCCCGCGAAGCTCGACATCGACGTGTTCCTTGTGGGTGGAGGGGGTGCCGGAGGTGGCAGCGAGCGAAATTCTTGGGGTGCCAGCGGAGGGGGCGGCGGCGGATATACCACGACTGTGCTGGCCTCAATTGGTAAATCGATAGAATACTCCATCGCAGTTGGCGCCGGAGGCGTTGGGAGAGAAGGATATAAAGGCCCTTCCGGCTCGGAAACAACCGCATTTGGCGATACGGCGGCAGGGGGATTGGGCGGCGTTTCTTGTAGGGGAAACGTTTATACCGGCGCTCCCGGAGGAAACGGAGGTTCAGGCGGAGGAAGTGGACACGGTTATGATGACGGCGGCACCACCGGCACGGGAAACGGCGGTTCCGACGGTTCTGATGGTAATTATGGAAAGGACAGTTCAACGGCCAGCAAAGGGAACGGGCAGGGAACGACGACCAGAGAATTCGGAGAACCGTCAGGAGAACTATATTCTGGCGGCGGTGGAGGAGGAGCTTGCAGAGCAACGCAAACGGCGGGAAAAGGCGGATCTGGCGGAGGCGGGACGGGCGCGCAAAGCGGAAACCCTGATATCGGTGGCCTTCCTGACAACATGACAGGCCGAGATGCCACGTTTTATGGCGGAGGCGGAGGAGGCAGCGGCGCAGGCGCTATCCGCATAGGCGCAACGGGCGGCAGCGGCTACCAAGGCATCTGCATCATCCGGAATCACAGGGAGGCGACGGCATGAACTGTATCATTACGCGAAGCGGCGGCGGGTCGTCATCCCGGATGCCGCAGTTCACTTACACCGGACAGTATGAGTTTATTACAGAAGACGAGGCGGCAAAGAGCTGGAAGCTGAAGTTTCTGTCCTCCGGAGTGTTTACCTTACTGTCCCCCAGAGAGCTGGACATCGATCTGTTCCTCGTCGGGGGCGGCGGAGCGGGAAGCGGCGTTTGCCGGGGAGGCGCGGGCGGCGGAGGCGGAGGCGGGTATACCGCAACCCATAAGAACATCCCAATCAAAAAGAACACGCCCTATCCCATCACGGTGGGCGGCGGCGGTATGGCAAACACAACAATGGGGACCGCAGGAGGAGCTTCTTCGGGGTTTGATTACTCAATCGGCGGAGGACAGCCCGCCACCAATGGATACGATGAAAAGGGTTCGTCCTATTGGCGTTACTATGCCGGTGCTGGCGGAGCGGGAGGTTCAGGCGGAGGCGGTGGCGGCAGCGGCGAATATCAGAACACGTCCGGCACCTACGGCGGCGCGGGCGGCGCGGGAGCTTCTGACGGTGGTTCGGCGGCCAAAGGCGGAGACGGCAGCTCCAGAGGAACTTCAAGTGACGCACGGTACTACGGAGGCGCTGGCGGAGCAGGGCAAGGGACAACGACACGCGAGTTCGGGGAACCCGGTGGTGAACTCTATGGAGCCGGCGGCGGTGGTGGTGGCGGCGGAACCTACGTAGGCGACGCGGCCAACGGCGGCGCTGGAGGCGCGGGCGGAAGTACCGACAGCGGCGGCGCTGGCGGCATCGTGGGCAGCGACATCGCGAACACTTTAGGCAAAACCGTTTCAACCGGGATCGGCGGTCAGGGTGGAAATGTCGGAACCAGAACGTGGATTGCCCGCACCGGCGGAGGCGGAGGCGGAGGAGGCGGCTATGGCGGAGGAGGCGGCGGTTGTGGAGACGGCTATGTCGGGAGCGGAGGCAGCGGCACTGGAAACGGCTACGGCGGTAACGGCTACCAAGGGATCGTCATCATCCGAAACGCAAGGGAGGCGGCAGTATGAATTATGCAATGCTCAAGGACGGGATTGTTCAAAACGTGATCGTCCTATCCCCTCATAACGCATCCGACTTCCCCGCCGCAGTACCGGCGGGAGACAAGCCGGTTGCCGTGGGGGACGAATACCGGGACGGAAGGTTTTGGAGAGACGGCGCGGTGGTCCTGTCCGAGACCGAACAGCTTCAAGCCTATTACACAGAGGTTATGGCGGCTCTGCCGCCCGGAACGGAGGATGTAGAAAATGCCTGATTACAAACGAGAGGCGAGACAGGTCGTGGGCTATATCAGCCGCTTGCAGACGGCGGGGGCGCACCTGTCCGCGGCAAAGGCAGACGCGGCAAAGGAGCCGCCCGCAGACGCAGGGATGTTCGCCCCCTCCCTGCCCGCCTGGGAACCTGACAGGGACTATCCAAAGGATACGATGCTGTCCTACGAGGGAGCGGCCCTCTGCACCCGGCAGGCGGTGCGCTCGCTGGCGGTCTACCCGCCCTTCAGCGCCGGAACCGAAGCCCTTTACGGCGCGCGCCCCTGCCCCGACCGTGCGGGAGTTTATCCGTATGTCTACAACATGTACGTGTGCATGGACATGCTTGTGCGGGAAGAAAGCGCGGTATACCGCTGCTACAATGCTCCTGAGCTGGACGAGGGCGGTATGTACATTACATACCCGCCTTCCCAATTGGCGGCGCACTTCGAGGTTTACTCTGTCGGATAGCGGGGGAATGAAAATGATCGTTGATGGCACGAATATGCGTATGATCCGTGGGGACAGCGAAAGCATCACCATTCGGTGTAAGAACCCGGACGGTTCCCTGCATCCTTTTGAGAGAGGCGACACCGTGTATTTTACAGTCAAGTGGAGCCCGAACGCGGATGAAAAACTCATGCAGA
>NZ_DBMDHH010000023.1:0-42964 GCF_057433415.1 Anaerotruncus sp.
GAAGTCATACACCGGGGCGTTCCCGTCAACCCGATCAACTACTTCAACTTCTCCTTCGGCGGGGACAACAGCGGCATGTCGATGCGCTATATGGGCTACTACGGGGGCGGCGGCGAGCAGGCCGCCGCGCAGGTCTCCCTCATCCCGCCGTGGCTCGTCGTGGCGGCGATCCTCTTCGCCACCCTCATCGGCCTGATCTCCGGCATCCTGCCCGCCAACCGCGCGATGAAGATTTCCGCCCTCGAGGCGATCAAGCATGAGTAAACCGAAAAAGCGCCGCGCGCTCCCGCTTCTTCTCTTCCTGCTGGCCGCGGCGGTCCTGCTGGCCGCCCGCACACAGGCTGAGAAACAGCAGTACATCGACACGCGCCCCGACACGCCCCTGATGGCCTCCCTGCGCGCACAAAGCCCCAACCACAGCCTTGACCTCGACGAGCTGGTCGCCTCTCCCCTGCCCGCCGAGCAGGACGCAGGCCCCATCCTCTATAACGCGACCTTCTATCCCGACGCGCGCACCGTCGTCTGTACGGTCAGCGTCCCCGGGGGCGGAGAGACGGCGCCCTACCTCGTCCGGTACGACCGCAGGCCGATTCCCGGCCGGTACGACCCCGGCGAGGACCGCTACGGGGTGCGCAGGCTCTATTTTGAGGAGGTCTCCGTGCCCCGGTTCGGATGGCTCGACCTTGTGGACGCCGGCTCGCTGAACGGGATGGAGTATAACCCCTATGCCGATCCCCCGCCCGGCCGGGTGCGGTTCCTGCTCGACGAGGAGTATGCTTTCCCCCGTTAGCTTTGCGCCCCGGCGGGCCTCTTCTCTTAGGTCTTCCGCCCAGCGGGCGCAGGGCCTGCCGATAGTCGACCGGCGGCGAGCTCCTTCCTTGTTCGCCCAAGAAAGGAAGCGAAGAAGGCCAGTTCCGATAAATCAATCATCAAAAAATGCGGACCGCTTCGCGGTCCGCATTTTATTATTCCTTTGGCACCCGGTAAGGAGCAACCCACTCATAGGGAATTTTCTTTTTGATCAGGAAGTCTTCCACTGCCTCGTCTATGATCTTCGACATCGGCACCAACGACTCTTCGCTATAACCCTTGATCGCCTTATACAGGCCCTTATCAACGGTCGTCGATAACCGATCTCTATTTTTGAGGTCTCCGCTTACTTTGATTGTCGCCATTGCTATCAAAACCTTATCTGTTTAATAAGGTTATTATACAGCATAAACTTATTGACATTCCTGCTTATTATGCTGTATAATATTATTACGCTTCATAAGTACGTTTGCTTTGGTGGGCCGAATTTGCCTCGTTACCGTTTCCCTTGGTAACTCATCGGCAGTTACTCCCTTCTATAACGGCCGCCTTTGCAAAAAGGGCGCGCAGCGATCGCTGCGCGCCCTTTTTATTTGTACCTTCTGTTCCCGGATGTTGGGAGCGTCCGCAACCCGAATTGTGCCCACAGCTGGTGTACCCGTGGGGAGCGGCTGTAACCTGCGGGTACTGGCAAGGTACTCCCGGGGATTCCAAAGGACCCGGCGGAGGGTCCTTTGGCGTCCTTCTTTGGTGACTTTCTTTGACGTAAAGAAAGTCACTCGCCGCCGGTCGACTACCGGCATATCCTCCGGGCGCAGCGCGGCAAATCAAAGCCTGGCTTCAATCGCCGCAATGATCGCCTTGAGCGTCCGAATGCGGGCGTAGCGCTTGTCGTTCGACTCGACGACAATCCACGGCGCATAGGCGGTGTTGGTGCGCAGGAGCATCTCGTCGACCGCCTTCTCGTAGTCGTCCCATTTGTCGCGGTTGCGCCAGTCCTCATCGGTGATCTTGTACTGCTTTTCCGGGGTGTTCTGGCGGTCGGTAAAGCGGGCGAGCTGTTCGTCCTTGTCGATGTGCAGCCAGAATTTGAGGATGATCGCGCCCCATTCGGCAAGCCCCCGCTCAAAGCGGTTAATCTCGTCGTAGGCGCGGCCCCACTCCTCGTCGGTGCAGAACCCCTCGATGTGCTCGACCATGACGCGGCCGTACCAGGTGCGGTCGAAGATCGCCACATGCCCGTCCTTGGGCAGCGCGTTCCAGAACCGCCAGAGGTGCGGATGGTTCTTTTCCAGGGCGGTCGGCGCGGCGATCGGGATGACCTCGTAGCCGCGCGCGTCGAGCGCCGCGGCCACCCGCTTGATGTTGCCGCCCTTGCCCGCCGCGTCCCAGCCCTCGTAGGCAAGGATCATCGGGATGCGGCGGCGGTAGAGCTCGTTGTGCAGCTCGGAGAGGCGTTTCTGGCAGTCCTTGAGCTGCTTGCGGTATTCCGCTTCCTCGATCGTGACGCTCAGGTCGATCTCCCGCAGGCGCGGCGCGGGCAGCGTCTTGATGTCGTCCGACACGCGGATGCCGGTGAACGGCTTTTCATAGCCGTTTTCCTTGCGCTCGATCGCCTGCTCCATCGCGCCGATCACCGTGGTGAAGACCTTCCAGGTCGCATAGCGGCGGTCGGTCGACGCCACCACCGTCCAGGGGGCGTTGTGCCGGTCGGTGCGGGAGATCATCTCATCGAAAATTTCCAGATATTCGCCATACCGGCGGTTGTGGTCCCAATCGGCCTTTGTCACGCGCCAGCGGGTCGATTTCTGATCGTCCAGCAATTTGAGCCGCTTCTTCTGCTCCTTCTTGGAGATGTGGAAGAAGAATTTCACCAGCACGTACCCGTCGTCGGTAATCTGCTGCTCAAAGTCCACGATCTCGTCGAACCGGTGGTTGAGGTCGCGGCGGGTGAGGCGTTCCTCATCCCGCGCCACCGAAACCGCGCGGTACCAGCTCCGGTCGAAGATCGCCGTGTCCCCGTAGGTGGGCAGCGCCTGCCAGAAGGGCCGCATCCATGGGAACCGCCGCTCGTCCGCCGTCGGCGCGAGGATGCTGTGCACCGAAAAACCGCGCGGGTCGAGGTTAGTGATCAGGCGGGAGATCTTGTCCCCCTTGCCGGAGGCGCCCCACCCTTCAAAGACAAGCACCATCGGGATCTTCAGCGCGCGGATGCGCTGCTGAAGCACGCCGAGCTTCTGTTTCAGGCCGTCGGACACCGCGTCCCACTCCTCTTTTTCCATCCGAACATCCAAATCCAGATTTTCCAGCATCGTTCATTCCTCGCTTTTCATTCCGAGCTTCCTCCTATTGTGCCCGGTGCGGAGAGGTTTTTCCGCGGGCACATGAGCGGAGGGTTGTTACTCTTGATTATACAATATTTTTCCACTTTCTTCAACCGGAATCGTGCAGGATTACAAAAACGGTCCGCCAATGGCGGACCGTTTCCTGTCAGAGCGTGGTTTCGATGAGGGAAAAGGCGGCGGGCTCGCCGCAGAAGGAGACCACATAGTCCCCGACACGCCGGGTCACGAGGTCGTCCCGGCCGGCCGTTTCGACCTCCCGCAGCGGCAGGGTGATCCCCCGCCCATCCCGTTTGAGAAGCGCCTCCTTGCGGGTCCACACCGCGATCACCTCCTCCGGGCAGTCCGCGAGGGAACGCTCGGCGCCGGTAAAGAACCGCGCGGGGAACCAGTCGTGCAGCGTGCGGGAGGCCGGTTCCACGTCCACGCCGGCGGGGCGTTCCGAGAGTGCGACCGCCACCGCGCCGCGCGTGTGGGAGATGCTGATTTGAATTCCCGGGAAATCCGGCAGAAAGGGCTTTCCCCGCGCGTCCTTTTCGACGCGCGGGGGCTCGGGCAGGCCAAGCGCGCGCGCAAGCAGCGCGCGGGCCGCCGCCGAGAGGTCCCGCGCGCCGGTGCGCGCGAACCAGACGGCGTTTTCCATCACGCCTCCCCCTTCCCGTAGGTGACCACCCAGAAATCCGCCTCGGTCGTGAGGGTTTCCAGCGCCGCGAGCCGGGCCGCCCCCTCCGCCGGGGTCTTATAGTAATAGGGAGTCATCGAAAAGAGGCTCTCGATGAGGGCGCTCCCCTCCAGCGTAAAGGAATAGCGCACGCGGCGGCGGTCCGTGATATGGAACCCCTCCAGCTCGAAGGACTTGTCCGCGTTTTCATAGGGCGCGTCGTAGAGGACGCTTTTGAGCCCCCACAGGTGCCGGGCCGCCGGATAGGCGGCGACGAAATGCCCGCCCGGGGCGAGCACGCGGGAAAATTCCCGCGGGCAGAGGGGGGAAAAGACGTTGTAGACGAGGTCGGCGCTCCCGTCCGCGAGCGGCAGCGCAAAGAGGCTCGCGACCGCGAAGCGGCCCCCGCGGCAGCGGCGGGCCGCGTGCCGGACGGCGGGCTTCGACAGATCGACGCCGAAGAGCGCGGGAGCCTTTCCCGCCCCTTCCAGCGCGTCAAAGAGGCGGGCGGCGTAATAGCCCTCCCCGCAGCCCGCGTCGAGGATGCGGGGCGCGTCCCCGCAGAGAGCGAGGACCGTCCCGTTCAGCGCGTCGGAGAGCGGGGCGTAGCTGCCGCTGTCGAGGAACCGGGTGCGCCCAGCGACCATCTCCGCGTTGTCCCCCGGGTTGGGGCTGCTCTTTTGGTTGGCGAGCAGAAGGTTGACATAGCCCTGCGCGGCGATGTCGAAGGAGTGCCCCTCCGGGCACCGGCAGGCGTGCTCCCCCCACGCGAGGCTCCCGCCGCATACCGGACAACTGTACAAATCCATGTCCCTCCCGGTCAAGCTGTTTTATTCATTGTACCAGCCTTGCGCCGCCCCGTCAATTTCCGGTTGTGTCCGGCTTCCCATGCGTGTATAATGGTAGCTGGAATCGAATTGGAAGGGAAGAACCGCATGAAGATCAAACTCCTCGCCCTGGATATGGACGGCACGACGCTCAAAAGCGACCATGTGACCGTCTCCCCCGCAAACCGCGCGGCCATCGAGGCCGCCAACGCGCGCGGCGTGTTCGTCGTGACCGCCACCGGCCGGATGCGCCACCGCCTGCCCGAGGCCATCGAGCAGACGCCGGGGCTCCATTACGCCGTCACCTGCAACGGCGCCTCCGTCTTCGACCTGCGCAGGGAGGCCCCCCTCTACGCCAACCCCATCCCCGTGGACACGGCGCTGCGCGTCTTCGACGCGCTCGCGCCCTTTCCCGTCTTTATCGAAATCTACAGCGGCGGCTTCGACTACGTCGAACGGGGCCGCATCCCCTATATCGAAGCCTCCGGCTTTTCCGAGAGCCGGATGAAAAACCTCCTGCGCGGCCGCCGCACCGTCGAGGACCAGCGGGAATACCTGCTGCATCCCGCCGCGCCGGTCGAGAAATTCAACGTCCCCTACCTGCCGCCCGAACACCAGCGGGCGGTTTGGGAAGCGATGCGCGGGGTGGAGGGGGTCGCCCTCACCTCGTCGGTCGCGCAGAACATCGAAATCAACGCCGCCGGCACAGACAAGGGGGACGGCCTGCGCTTCCTCTGCGAATACCTGGGCGTCGCGCCCGACGAGGTCATGGCCGTCGGGGACAGCCGCAACGACCTGGAGATGCTCACCTTCGCCGGGCTGGCCGCCGCCCCCGCCAACGCCGACGACGACATCAAGGCGGTCGCGGACTGGGTCGGCCCCTCCAACGACGACGACTGCGTCGCCCGGGCGATCGAACGGTTCCTGCTCTGAGCTTCGCCCGCAAAAGAAAAATGCCCGCGCCGCGGGTATTTTTGCGCGCCGAAGGCGCGCGGCCCTTTTGCGGGTGGGCGGCGGGGAGTCCATAAAGACGAAACGGCGCCCCACCGGCGCCGGGAAAGGAAGCCGGCGCGGCGTCCGGCCGCGGCGGGAGGAAGGTTATGGCACCAAAAATCAAGAAGTTCCTGCTGATCACCGTCAGCACCCTGATCATTGTGGCGGGCACCTATTTCTTTAAATTCCCCAATAACTTCTCCTTCGGCGGCGTGACCGGCATCGCGGTCGTGCTCGCGCGCGTCATGCCCTTTTCCGCCGCGTCGATCAACTTCGTCATCAGCATGGCGTTGCTTGCCGTCGGCTTCTGCTTCCTCGGCAGGGGGTTCGGCCTCATGACCGCCTACTCGAGCGTGCTCCTGTCGGTCGGGCTGTCGCTGCTCCAGCGGTTCTGCCCCATGTCCGCCCCGCTCACCGACCAGCCGCTGCTCGAGCTCTGCTACGCGATCGCGCTGCCCGCCTTCGGGTCGGCCATCCTCTTCAACATCGGCGCGTCGAGCGGCGGCACCGACATCGTCGCCATGATCTTAAAAAAGCACACGAGCACCGACATCGGCGCCGCCCTCTTCTTTACCGACCTGATCGTGGCGCTCTCCGCCTGCTTCGTCTTCGACATCAAGACCGGCCTCTTCTCCTTCGTCGGCCTCATGGTCAAATCCCTCGTCATCGACAACGTCATCGAGTCGATCAACCTCTGCAAATACTTCAACATCATCTGCGACAACCCCGAGCCCATCTGCCATTTCATCGTGCATGTGCTCAAGCGCAGCGCGACCGTCTGCGAGGCGCAGGGCGCCTTCACCCACGGCAAAAAGGCGATCGTCTTCACCGCGCTCAAGCGTCCACAGGCCATGGCGCTGCGCCAATTCGTCCGCGCCACCGAGCCGAACGCCTTCATCCTGATCTCCAACACGTCGGAGATCATCGGCAAGGGCTTCCTCAACAGCTGACCCATTACGCCCGACAAGGAGTGTCCGACCATGAAACCAGCCTATCCGGCGCGCGAATTCATCCTGCGGGTCCTCTACTTCTGCCTCGGCACCGCCGTTTGCGCGCTCGGCTGCTCGGCGTTCGTCCTGTCCGGCATCGGGACCGACCCGTTCAGCATGCTCATGCAGGGGGTGGCGCGCACCGCCCACATCTCCAACGGCGCCGCCCACATCGCCATCAACTTCACCCTGCTGGTCCTCTATTTCTTCATCGACCGCAAATATATCCGCGCGGGCACCTTCGCCGCCCTCTTTATCACCGGGCCGATGATCGACGCCGCAAGCCGCCTGCTCCGCGGCGTCATCCACGAGGGCCTGCCCTTCCCGGTGCGCGTCGTCATCGTGCTGGCGAGCTGCGCGCTCATCGCGCTTGGGCTTTCCGCCTCCATCAACGCGAGCGTCGGCGTCGGCGCGAACGACTCGCTGGCGATCCTCCTGAGCGACAAGCTGCACCTCCAGTTCCGCTGGATGCGCGTCGCGGTCGACCTCACCTTCGTCGTCAGCGGGCTCCTGCTCGGCGGCGTCATCGGGGTGGGCACCGTGATCACCGCCCTGCTCACCGGGCCGATTGTCCAGTTTTTCATGCCGCGCACCGCGCGGCTGCTCTATTCCATCCTGCGCCGCCTGACGCCGCAGGCCGAATCCGCGTGATAACGAAACCAAAAAGCCGCCTCCCGGAAGGTCCGGGAGGCGGCTTTTTTACGCGCCCGCTACTTCACAAAGGCGGGGAGCTTGGGATTTTCATTCTTGACGAGATTCGCCGTCTCGTGGTAGCCCTCCCCCTCCCGTACAAGCCGTCCCATCACGACGAAGCGCTGGTCGGGGTTCTGGGTATAGGTGCCGTATTTGTAGCTGCAGGTCGAAAGGGAGAGGATCCGGTCCTCCGGCGTCACCTCGACGTCGTAGGCATATTCCGACCGCGCCTTCACGTCGCCGATGAGGGCATTGAAACGCTCGTCGGAATACTCGGCCATGTGGTAGGGCACGGGCGAGGTCTCCGCCTCGCAGTAAAAGACCGCGAAGATTTCAAAGACGTGGGCCGCGCCCTCGGTGGTCAGGTAGACATAGGGGGTCTTTTTAGCGAGCTCGATGTCCTCGAGCTTCAAAAGCTGCGCGAATTTGGCGCCCTCGGGGTCGTCCTTCACCCCCATCGGACTGCCGAGGTTGTGACCATAAATGATCGTGTTCTGCGCCAGGTCCGCGCCGTTGTCGAACATCACGCTCTCGTAGTCCATATAGTAGCAGCCCTCGTAGGCATAGTTCTTTTTGACGTCCCGCCGCAGGTAATAGTCATTGTTGGTCGTCTGCACGACCGCCTCGTTGATCGTGGTGTTGGGCAGGGTGAGCCAGCCGACCACGTCGGAATTCTGCCTGACCGCGTCCGCCAGCTCTGCGGAGACGTTCGGAAGCGCCGGGCGGTAGTTCCCCGACTGGTCGTATTCGCCGTCCTGGGTCGTGCCCTGGCCGCCGGATTTTTTGCAGCCCGCGCAGGAGACGAGCAGCGCGGCCGCAAGCAGCAGGGCGGTCCATCGCATGGTAGTTTTCATGGGAACGCTCCTTTTCTCGCAGTTGATACCGCTAGTTTGTGCAAAAAAAGGGCGTTCTAAAAAGGGAAAGGTTGGGTTGGGCTTTTTGCCGCGGTTTTTTCATATACCTTATTATCAAACAAGTCCGTGGTGAAACTATGAAAAAAATACAGCGTTTTTTCCTCAACGCCATGATCATGACCGCGACCTCGCTGCTCATGAACGCCGTGGGCGTCTGGTTCAACCTCTATATCTCCGGTAAGATCGGCGCGGAGGGGATGGGCGTCTTCCAGCTCATCATGTCGGTCTATTCCTTCACCGTCACCTTCGCGGCGTCGGGCATCAACCTCGCGTCGACGCGGCTCGTCGCGGAGGAGGCCGCCAGCCCCAACGGCAACGTCAAGGGCGCGATGCGCCGCTGCTTCGGCTACGCGCTGCTCTTCGGCGGCGCGGCGTCCCTCTTCCTCTTTTTCGCCGCGCCCTTCATCGGGGAGACCTGCCTCGGCAGCGTCCAGACCGTCCGCCCCCTCAAGACCATGGCGCTCTCGATGCCCTTCATCGCGATGTCCTGCGCGCTGAACGGTTACTTTACCGCCGTCGGGCGGGTGGCCAAATCCGCCGCCTCGCAGATCTTCGAGCAGTTTTTGAAGATCAGCCTCTCGATCGTCGGCCTCACCTTCCTGATGCCGCCCGGCCTCGAATACGCCTGCCTCGCCATCACCGGCTCGGGCGTGATCGCCGAGGGGCTCTCCTTCGTGAGTTCTCTGGTCCTCTACCTCGGGGACAGCCGGGGCTTCCGCCGGAAGGGCGCGCCCAAAAACCGCCTGACCGGACGGCTGTTCGGCATCGCGCTGCCCATGGCGATGAGCTCCTACCTGCGCTCGGGGCTCGCCACCGTCAAAAACCTGCTCGTCCCCGTCCGGCTTCAGGCGGGCGGGCTCGCGGCGGGCGCCTCCTTCGCCGTCTTCGGCGCGGTGCACGGCATCGCCCTGCCGGTCATCCTCTTCCCCGCCGCCTTCCTCAACTCCTTTTCCAGCCTCATCGTCCCCGAGATCGCCCAGCGCCACAGCCGCGGGCAGAGCATCTCCCACCTCATCCAGCGGATGTTCGCCCTTAACCTGTGCTGCTCGATCGGGGTGTGCGGCGTGCTCTTCGCCTTCTCCCATGAAATCGGCGCGGCGGTGTCGCAGAACCCCGACGTGGGCGTCTACATCCGCCTGCTCGCGCCCGTCATCCCCGTCATGTACCTCGACACCGCCGTCGACTGTATGCTCAAGGGGATGGACGAACAGCTCTCGGTCATGCGCTACAACGTCGCCGACGCCGCCATCAGCATGGTGCTCGTCTACCTGCTGCTGCCCGTCCTCGGCATCAAGGGCTATATCCTCGTCATCGTTTTGAGCGAGGTCTTCAACTTCTCCCTCAGCCTCGGGAGACTCATCCGTGTCGCAAAGTTCGAGGTCGACATCACCGAGCGGGTCGTGAAGCCCCTGCTCTGCGCCGCCATCTCGGTGCTCGCCGCGCGCATCCTCTCCCGCGCGGGGCTGCCGCTGCCCGGCTCCCCCATCGGGTTCGCACTCCTGCTTGCCCTGGTTTCCACCGGGTGTTATCTCCTCCTCCTGCACCTGGCGGGCTGCGACCCGCGCCGCGTGTAAAATCGCGCATAGGGACAGGCAAGCCCGTCATATCCATGATACCGGGCGGGCTTTTCGCCCGCAGTGAAATGTGAAAACGGAAGGAGGGCTTTCCATGCCGCTGACGGACCGGGAACTGTTTGCCCGGCTGATCCAGTGCGAGGCGGGCGGAGAGGGGGACACCGGGATGAAGGCGGTGGCCAGCGTCGTGATGAACCGCGTGAACGCGCCGGGCGGGGAATACAAGCGCATCGGGCAGGGCAGCATCCGCAAAATCCTCTACCAGACGGGGCAGTTCGTCTGCATGTCCGAGACCGAACGGGGCTCCTACAACGCCCAGAACGTCTACAACATGCGGCCCGAACAGATCCACTACGACATTGCCGATTGGGCGATCGCCGGCAACCGCCTGATGGACCTGGGGCAGGCGCTCTGGTTTTTCAACCCCTTCTCCGCCAGCTGCCGGCAGAATTTCCCCAGCAGCATCGGCTATCTGGTCACGCGGATCGGCGACCACTGTTTTTACAATCCCACCGACGCTTATTACGAAACATAGAAAGAGGGGTATCATATGGCAAACGGCGACAACAACCTGAACTTCGGGCCATTCGAAAGCCAGCAGGCGGAGGAGAACCCGCAGAATAACGAGGAGGTTTTTCTCGGCTCCTTTTCCTCCATCCTGCAGGCGAACCTCGGCGCCTATGTGATCTGCGAATTCCTGATCGGCACCAACAGCCTGGAACGCAAGGAGGGCTACCTCTATTCGGGCGGTATCAACTACATCACCCTTTACCAGCCGAGCGAGGAGCAGTATACCGTCTGCGACCTCTACTCCCTCAAGTTCGTCACCTTTGTCGACACCCGTCTCAGGCCCCGGCAGGACCTGCCCGGCGCGGCCGGACAGCGCTACCTGCCCCCGCAGGCGGTCCCCGGCACCATGACCAATCCCGTCCCCGGCGGTTCGGGCGCCCCGGGCGGCGGATTCCCCGGCCCCGGCATGGGCGGCAGGGGCTATCCCCGCATGAGCCGGTAAACCAGCAAAAAAAGCGTGCGGCTTTCGCCGCACGCTTTTTACGTGTTCAGATCAGCTGGCGGTTCATCCATCTGCCGCGCAGCAGGCGGGCCATAAACATGGCCGCGCGGAAGACCCAGTCGATGATCATCGCGACCCACACCCCGAGCAGCCCCAGCCCGAGATAGCGGCCGAGGATATAGCTGAAGATCACCCGGAACACCCACATCGATACGACCGACGTGATCATCGTGTACTTCACGTCGTTGGCGGCGCGCAGGCCGTTCGGCAGGGCGAAGGACATCGGCCAGAAGAGGATGTTGCCGAGCGCACAAACGAGGCAGATCTGCCAGGCCGCCTCCGCCGTCGCCGCCGAAAGCCCGAACAGCCCGATGATCGGGTGCAGCGCAAAAATCAGGATCAGGTTGAGCAGCAGGTTCATCCCGTGCGCCGCGCCGACCAGCCCCAGCATGTATTTTTTGGCCTGTGGGAACTCCCCCGCGCCCACGCACTGCCCCACGACCGTCACCATCGCCAGGCTGACCGCCGCACCCGGCATCTGGGACATCGTCATGACGCTGTTGCCCACCGCGTTCGCCGCGATCGCCACCGTTCCGAAGGTCGTAATCAGCCCCGCCACCATCAGCTTGCCGATGTGGAACATGCTGTTCTCCAGCCCGTTGGGCACCCCGATGCGCAGGATGCTTTTGATCATCGCCGGGTGCCACTCGAGCTTTTTGAGTTCGTCGAGGTAGATGCGGTTATTGTGGTGGCAGAGCACCGCCAGCAGGAACGCCGCCGACACCCCGCGCGCGATCAGCGAGCCGAGCGCCGCGCCCGCCGCGCCCAGCCGCAGCCCGTAAATGAAGAGCGCGTTGAAGGAGATGTTGACGATGTTCATGACGAGCGCCGCCATCATCGAGATCTTTGAGTTGCCCTGCGCGCGGAAGAGCGCGGCGCAGGCGTTATAGACCGCCATGAAGGGATAGGAGAGCGCCGAAAGCAGGAAATACACCTCGGCGTTCCCCATGACCGCGGCGTCCGCGCTGCCGAAGAGGGCGTGCAGGATGAATTTGCTGCCCGGCATGCAGACGGCGACCAGCCCGAAGGAGACGAGCGTCGTCACGGTCAAAAGCTGCTTGGCCGCCGCGTTCGCGCTGGGCTGGTCCTCCCGCCCGAGATACTGGGACGCCACGATCGACCCGCCCGTCGAGAGCGCCGCGAAGACGTTGAGCAGCAGCAGGTTGATCGAATCGACCAGCGAGACGCCCGAGACCGCCGCCTCCCCCACGCTCGACACCATGAAGGTATCCGCGATGCCGACCGTCGCCGCGAGCACCTGCTCGATGATCAGCGGGATGATCAGCCGCACCAAATCTCTTCTCGTAAACATCAGCAAACCGCACCTTCTCATAATCTGCAATCATTCTGCACCTTGTGCATAAAAATTGCAAGCCAATTTTTACATTTTGGCAGTTTGCCGGGGAGCGGACCGTGCCGCAATGTAAAATCTGTGTGAAATCCCGGTGGGGCGCCCGCGCCGCCTTCCAGCAAAAGGAAGGGCGGCCCTTTCCGTCGCCGGAAAGAGCCGCCCAACCCCGATTTCTGTAGGTTTGCAGAGAAATGGAGCAAAATCTCACAGACTTCTGATGGTTTTTAGAGGTCCGCATTCAGATCCTTGGTAGCCACGGTCTCGTATTCTTCCTCGTTAAAGATATAGTCGTTTCCGGGAAGAATCGCATTCAGCAGGATACCGAGGATTGCCGCGATCGCAAGGCCGCTGAGCGTGAAGCCCGCCCCGCCGATCTGGAAGGAGATGCCGCCGATGTTGTTGAAGCCGAGGCCGCTGACGAGGATGATCGCCGCAATCAGAACGTTGCGGGACTCGGTCAGGTCGACCTGGTTCTCAACCAGGTTGCGTACGCCGATGGCGGAGATCATGCCGTAGAGGATGAAGGAAACGCCGCCGATCGTCGCAGTCGGGATGGTATGGACGAACTCACCGAACTTCGGGATGAAGGAGAGCAGGATCGCCACAACGGCGGCGATTTCCATGACGATCGGGTCGTAGACCTTGGTCAGCGCCAGAACGCCGGTGTTCTCACTGTAGGTGGTGTTCGCCGGGCCGCCGATGAGGCCGGCAAGGCTCGTGGCAAGACCGTCGCCGATGAGGGTGCGGTGCAGGCCGGGGTTCGCCAGGAAGTTGCGCTCGCAGGTCGCGCTGACCGCCGCGATGTCGCCGACATGCTCCATCATGGAGGCCAGCGAGATCGGGACCATGATCAGAATGGCGCTTACGTCAAACTTCGCAAGGGTGAACGGCGCGATACCGACAAAGTTCGCCGCCGCCAAGGCGGAGAAGTCAACATGCCCGGTGACCAGCGCCACAAGATAGGAAGCGATGATACCAAGCAGGATCGGGATGATTTTGACCATGCCGCGGCCAAAGACGTTTGCCACAAGGATCACGATGATCGCGACGACTGCCAGCAGCCAGTTGCCGCTCGCGTCGTTGATCGCGTTCGGAGCGAGGATCAGGCCGATGAGGATGATGATCGGGCCGGTAACGACCGGCGGGAAGAAGTGCATGATCCGCTTGATGCCGCACGCGCGGATCAGCGCCGCCAGAATAACATAGACCAGACCGGCGCAGACGATACCGCCGCAGGCGTACGGGAGCTTTTCAGCCTCCGTCAGCGCAACGCCGGCGGAATTGGTCAGCGGCAGTGCCTTGACAGCCGCGAAACCGCCGAGGAACGCGAAGGAAGAGCCCAGGAACACAGGCGCTTTCCGCTTGGTGATAAAGTGGAAAAGCAGCGTGCCGATACCGGCGCAGAAGAGCGTTACCTGTACATTCAATCCTGTGATGATCGGGACGATAACCGTTGCGCCAAACATCGCAAAGACGTGCTGCAGACCCAAAACAACCGTTTTCGGCCAGCCGAGTTCCTGCGGGGCATTATAGATTCCTCGATTGGTATTGGCCATTGACTTACCTCCTCAACATAGTATTAGCCTTGTCTCCATTTCTCTATGTATTTCAGGGCCGGGGCCCTTTATACCGTCATGCTGTCCAAAAACACACCTCCGGGCGGCCGGGCCGCATGGCTGCGGCCGCCCGGTCCTTATTTTCTTTAAGCCTACTGGGCTTTCTTCTCCTTGAGCGCCTTGAGCACGTCGTCGGCCCTGATCGGCATCCGGAAGAACCGGCACCCGATCGCGTTGGCCACCGCGTTGGCGATCGCCGGCGCGCCCGGTACCATGACCGGCTCGCCGATGCCGCGCGCTCCGTACGGGCCCGTCGGCTCCTCGTGCTCCGCGACGCGCACCGTCAGTTCGGGCATGTCGTCCGCAGTCGGGATCTTGTAGTCGACGAAGTTGCGGTTGAGGATCCGCCCGTCCTTGAGCATCAGCTCCTCAAAGAGCGCCGTGCCCAGGGCCTGCACCATCGCGCCCTCCACCTGCGCGTCGTAGAGCGCCGGGTTGATGACCTTTCCGGGGTCGAAGCAGGAGATCATCTTGAGCACGCGGATCTCGCCCGTGTCGGTGTTGACCTCGACCTCGGCGCCGTTGACGCCGACCGTCCAGAAGGCCACCGGCTTGGGGCTCTGGCCGGTCTCCTGGTCGTAGCCCACGTTGTTCGGGACCACGAAGGAGCCCTTGCCGATCAGCGGGCCGTGGATGCCCGACGCGTCGGGCAGGGTGAGCCCGAGCGCGAAGGTGCTCAGCGGGACCTTTTTGTCCTTGTGGATCTTATGCACCACATAGCCGTCCTTGAGCTCGAGGTCGCGCTTGCTGCATCCGAACTTGATCTGCGCCAGCTCGAGGATCTCGTTCTTCGCGTCCTCGGCGGCCAGTTTGACCGCGTTGCCCGCGCAGTAGGTGGTGCGGCTCGCGACCGTCTGCCACTCGTAAGGGGTGTGGTCGGTGTCGCCGGTGCGGATGGTGATCTTGCTCGGGTCGATGTCGAGCACCTCGGCGGCGATCTGGGTGAGCACCGTGTCGGAGCCCTGGCCGATGTCCTGGCCGCTCGTCATGAGCATAAAGGTGCCGTCCTCGTTCATGCGGATGATCGCGGCCGAGGCCACGTCGGTGGGCTGAGACGGCGATTTCCAGCCGCCCGCGATGCCCTTGGCACGGATGAGGTTGGGCGCGACCTGCTCGCAGGGCTTGTCGTACTCGAGTTCCTTGACAACCGTCTCGAGGCAGTCCTGATAGCCGCAGTCCTCGAGGATCTGGCCGGTCGCGGTGGCGCCGCCCGCCCGCAGTCCGTTGACCCGGCGGATGTCGACCTCCGACATGCCGATCTCGTGCGCGATCATATCGAGGTTCTGCTCGATGGCGAAGTGGATCTCACACATGCCGAAGCCCCTGTACGGGCCGCCGACCGGATGGTTGGTGTAGACGCAGTAGCTGTCGCACCAGATGTTGTCGATGTCGTAGGGGCCGGGGCAGGCGATGCCCGCCGCCTTGACGATGTTGACGCCGTACTCGGTGTAAGCGCCGCCGTCCCAGACATACTCGATCTTCTGGGCGAGGATCTTGCCGTCCGACTTGCGCACGCCGGTCTTGAGGGTCGCATAGACGCCCTGGCGGACATACGCGTCCTCGAACTCCTCCTCACGGGTGTAGGTCATCTTGACCGGGCGCCCGCAGTTGAGCATCGAGAGCGGGATGACGATGCCTTCGAGGGTGGTGCCCGCCTTGGAGCCGAAGCCGCCGCCGACATACGGGGAGATGACCCGCACCTTGTTGAGCGGGATGTCGAAGGAGGTCGCCAGCGCCTGGCGCACCGCGAAGGGGGACTGGCAACTCGCCCACACGGTGAGCTTTCCGTCCGCCTCGTACTGCGCGACGGCCACATGCGGCTCGATGGGCACGTGCTGGACGTGCGGGATATAGAAGGTGTGCTCCGCGACGTAATCCGCCTCGGCAAAGCCCTTGTCGACGTCGCCCTTGCGGAGCTTGTAGTGGTGGGAGATGTTGGTGCCCGGCACCGGGTGGAAGATCGGGGCGACCTTGTAGGTGCCCAGGTCGGGATGGATGAGCGGCGCGTCCGGCTTCATGCCCTCGACCGGGTTGGTGACCGCCGGCAGCTCCTCGTACTCCACCTTGATCAGCTCGACCGCCGCCTTCGCGATGTCCAGCGTCTCCGCCGCCACCGCCGCGACGGCTTCGCCGCGGTATTTCGCGGTGCCCACCGCGAGGAAGTTTTTGTCCTCGAGGTAGAGGCCGCCGCGTTTCTTATAATAGTCGCCCGTGATGACGCTCTTCACGCCCGGCAGCTTCTCCGCCTCCGACGTGTCGATGCTCAGGATTTTCGCGTGCGCGTAGGGGCTGCGCTTCACCTGGGCGTAGAGCATCCGGGACATCCTGATGTCGTCCACGTATTTCGCCTGGCCGGTGACCTTCTTGACGCCGTCAACCCTGTCGATCGTTGTTCCGACTGTCCTCATTTGCGCTCGCCTCCTTCCGTATGTGCCGCAACGTCCTCGATGGCCTCAATGATCCGTTTGTAGCCGGTGCAGCGGCAGAGGTTGCCGCTGATGCCCGCCTTGATCTCGTCGCGGGTCGGGTGCGGATTCTCCTTCAGGAGCGCCGTGGCGGTCATCAGGAAGCCCGGCGTGCAGAAGCCGCACTGGAGCGCGGCATGCTTGATGAACGCTTCCTGCAGCGGGGAAAGGTTGCCCTTGCGGTCGGCCAGCCCCTCGACGGTGGTGATGTGCTTGCCGTCCAGCTCGGGCGCCAGCACGAGGCAGGCGTTGACCGGCTTGCCGTCCATGATGACGGTGCACGCGCCGCACTCGCCGGCGCCGCAGCCTTCCTTGGCGCCCGTGAGGTCGAGCTCCTCGCGCAGCACGGTGAGCATCGTTTTATTGGCGTCGACGTAGAGCTCGACCGGCTCCTCGTTGACGAAGAAATTGACCTGGTATTTCATATGTATCCCCTCCTTATTTCGCCAGGGCTTCGAGGCTTCTCTTGACGATCAGCCCCACGATGGTGACGCGGTACTCCTTGGAGGCGCGCACGTCGTCGATCGGCGCGACCTCGGTCTTGGCCAGCTCGGCCGCCTGCTCGATCAGCGCGCCGTCCAGCTTTTTGCCGCGGAGCAGCTCCTCGGTCTTGACGAGCCGCAGAGGGGTGGGCGCGACGGAGCCGAACGCGATGCGCCAGTCGTCCCCGTCCCGCACCACGGTGGCGCAGACGGTGGAGAGGTCGACCTCGCGGCGGCGGGAGATCTTGGTGTACACGCCCTCCGAGCCCGCATGGTAGGGCACCCGGATGGCGGTGACGATCTCATCCTTTTTCAGCGCGGTCTTGCGCACGAAGATGAAGAATTCACGGATGGGAATCTCCCGCTTGCCCTCCGGGCCCTCGGCCAGGATCACCGCGTCGTTGGCGAGCAGCGGGGTGCCGGTATCGGCCAGCGGGGAGGCGTTGACGATGTTGCCGATGCAGGTCGCGCGGTTGCGCACCTGCTTGGAGCCGACCGACAGCGCCGCCTTGCCGAGGTAGGGATAGTACTTCTGGACGTACTCGTTGGCGCCGATCTCGTTCATCGTGACGCAGGCGCCGATGGTGAGGCCGGTCTTTTCGTCGAAGGTGATCGTGTCCAGGCCGGGGATCTTCTTGATGTCGATCACGTACTCAGGGGCGATCAGGTTGTCGCGAAGCCGCACGACGACGTCGGTGCCGCCGTTAAAAACCACGGCGGAGTCCCCGTGCTCCGCCAGGAATGCAAGTGCTTCGGGCAAGGATTTTGGTGCTAAATAATTAAATTGTTTCACGATAAGCACTCCTTTTTAGGCATAATGTCACTACCACTAACCTTATTATACTGAGATGGGCAAACCATATCAATCGATTTTTTCCAAATTTTCTGTAATGAATAGATTTCGCAAGAGAATTTAGGCATTTTCGATCATATCGATTTATAAAAACTTCACAACATTTCATGGAGGACCGTCAGGTTTTTTGGGAATCGCACATTTGGCTTGGTCATACTTATGATTTTTGAAGGCCGCGTTTGTTTACGCACCTTGTTAAAAAATCCCCGATATGCTGAAAAAATCACAATGCAGTTTGCCCGAAAAAAATTGCGTTTTTTGTAATATTAGGCGTATTGCATAAATATTATTAACATTTTCTGTGATCAAAAGGCATTTTCTCCAGTTTACAAGTTGGGAATTATCCACTATAATGTAGATAACCTACAAACCGGATTTCCCCTTGAAAACGGCCGCGGTCACATCGAAAAGAAAGAATTTCCTTCTTTACCATGCAAAATCGTCCGGCCGGCGGCGGAAGGCTCCTTTCCGCCCCCTTTTCGTGACCCTGCGGGGTGGATGGGACGGATGCGCGGCATTTTGGGAAGAATCCACAAGATTCCCATGGATTTATTGCTGTAAGTATAGCACATGATATGGAGTTATTACAACAGGTAATTGATTTCGTCTCAAAAACCGCCGGCGGGGCCGGCTTTCTCATAGGGCCGGCGCGGCAAACGGCGGCCGGCCGTGGAAGATTGTATACATTATATGAAACGGGAGGAATCACACTATGACAACCAAACCACTGAGCGGCATCAAGGTGCTGGATATGACCAAGGTCCTCGCGGGCCCCTATTGCGGCATGATGCTGCGCAACCTCGGCGCCGAGGTCATCCACTGCGAGATGCCCGGTTCGGGCGACGACGCCCGCGCCTACGGCCCCTATGTGGAAGGGCAGAGCATCTACTTTTTGAGCATCAACCGCGGCAAGAAGAGCCTCGAAGTCAACGCCAAGACCCCCGAGGGCAAAAAGGTGCTGACCGACCTGGTCAAGAACGTGGACGTGTTCGTTCAGAACTTCAAGCCCGGCGCGCTCGACAAGATGGGCTTCGGCTATGAGGACGTCAAGAAGATCAATCCCCGCTGCGTGTATGTTGCGATCTCCGGCTTCGGCCAGACCGGCCCCTATTCCGGCAGGCCCGCCTACGATATGATCGTCCAGGCGATGGGCGGCGTCATGAGCATCACCGGCGAGCCGAACGGAAACCCCGTGCGCGTCGGCACCTCGATCGGCGACATCATCGCCGGCATGATGGGCGCCTACGGCGCGCTGGCCGCCCTCTATGAGCGCGAAAAGACCGGCGAGGGCCAGCTTGTCGACATCTCGATGCTCGACTGCCAGGTCGCCATTCTCGAGAACGCCATCGCCAAGTACTCCGCGACCGGCCAGGTCGCGCGGCCGCTCGGACTCAAGCACCCGTCCATCACCCCCTTCGAGGCCTACCGCACCAAGGACAGCTGGGTCATCGTCGCCGCCGGCAACAACAAGCTCTTCGCCAAGTTCTGCGAGGTCACCGGCCGCCAGGAGCTCATCAACGATCCCAAGTTCTCCACCAACCCCGAGCGCAACAAGCATATGCAGGAGCTCAGCGACCTGATGCAGGAGCGGATCAAGGACAAAACCACCGACGAGTGGCTCAAGATCTTCGTCGACAACGGCATCCCCTGCGGCCCGATCAACTCGATCGACCGGCTGTTCGAGGACCCGCAGATCAACTACCGCAACATGCTCGTCGAAGTCGAGCAGACCCACATGGGCAAGGTCAAGGTCGCGGGCAACCCGGTCAAGCTGAGCACCGTCCCGCCCGAGGATGAGCTCCCCAGCGAGCCCGCCCCGCAGGTCGGCGAACACAACGTCGAGGTCCTGCGCGACATCCTCGGCTATTCGGAGAACGACATCAAGGCCTACATCGACACGCTGCCGAAGAAGGAGTGAGCGCCATGACCGACGAGAGATGCGAGAACCACAACGGGAAACCCTTCGTGCTTGAGGAGGCGACCGTCGCCTCCGTCCATGAGGCGATGCTCGACGGGCGCCTCACCTGCCGCCGGCTCATCGAGGGCTGCCTCGCCCGCATCGAGGCCTATGACAAAAAGGGCCCCGAGCTCAACGCGGTCATCCTCGTGAACCCCCACGCGCTCGAGGAGGCCGACCGCCTCGACGAGCGGTTCCAGGCCGACGGGCTGACCGGCCCGCTCCACGGCATCCCCGTCCTGCTCAAGGACAACTGCGAAACCTTCGACATGCCGACCACCGCGGGCTCCCTCTCCCTCGAGGGGTTCGAGACCCACAAGGACGCCTATATCACCAAAAAGCTCCGCGAGGCGGGGGCGGTCATCATTGCCAAGACGAACCTGCATGAGTTCGCCGTCTGGGGCGAGACGATCAGCTCGATCCTCGGCCAGAGCTACAACCCCTACGACCACACCCGCACTCCCGGCGGCTCGTCGGGCGGCACGGGCGCGGGGCTGGCGGCCAACTACGGCATCGTCGGCATCGGCACCGACACGATCAACTCGATCCGCTCCCCCTCCTCCGCCTGCTCCCTCGTGGGCATCCGCCCCACCATCGGGCTGGTGAGCCGGGACGGCATCGTTCCCTATTCGCTGACGCAGGACACCGCGGGCCCGCTCGCGCGCACCGTGGCGGACGCCGCCGCCGTGCTCGACGTGATCGCCGGCAGCGACCCGAAGGACCCCGTCACCGAGGCCTGCCTCGGCAAGATCCCGGCGAGCTACCTCGATTACCTCGACGACGAGGGCCTGCGCGGCAGGCGCATCGGCGTGCTGCGCAGCTTCTTCGGCCCCGACGACGACCTGCACCGCGAGGTCAACGCCTGCATGGAAAAGAGCCTTCAGATTATGCGGGACGCCGGCGCGGAGCTTGTCGACATCGCCGAAAAGATCGACTCGGGCTACCTCGTCAAGAACGTCAGCGTACATATTCACGACCTCAAGACCCACCTCGGCCAGTACCTCGAGGGCTTCGGCGACGCGGCCCCCATTCACTCGCTGGCCGACGTGCTCGCCAGCGGCAAGTACCACCCCGGCCTCAAGAGCAACCTCGACGAGGCGATGGGCTACGACGTGGGAACCCCCGCCTACAACGAGCGCCTCAAAAAGCGCGCCGAGCTCCAGAAGCAGGTGCTCGCGATTATGGACGAATACGCGATCGACGCGATCGTCTACCCGCACCAGCAGCAGCTCGTCTGCAAGACGGGCGGCAGCCAGCAGGAGCGCAACGGCGTCATCGGCTCGGTGACCGGCTATCCCGCAGTCGTCGTGCCCGCCGGCTTCTCCACCCCCTCGGACGACGCCCCCATCGGCGTGCCGGTCGGCATGGAGATCCTCGGGCGCCCCTTCGCGGAGCCGCAGCTCATTTCGATCGCCTATGGGTTCGAGCAGCACAGCCACCTGCGCCGCCCGCCCCTTTCCACGCCGCCGCTCGCGTGACGGCCCCCGCCGGGCTTCCCGGCGAAACTCCCGGCCGCCGCGCCGGTACCTGACTATGAAGGGATGGAACCAAAATGAATAAGATCGAAGACCTTGTTGCCCGCAAAACAGCGATCTACCAGGGCAACGCCAAGGCGATCGAAAAGCAGCACGCCGGCGGAAAGCTGACCGCCCGCGAGCGGCTCGGGCTGCTCTTTGACCCGGGCACCTTCGTCGAGATGGACACCTTTGTCACCCACCGCTGCACCTACTTCGACATGCCCCAGAAGCACCAGCCGACCGACGGCGTCGTCTGCGGCTACGGCAAGGTCGACGGCCGCGTCGTCTTCGCCTACGCGCAGGACTTCACGATCATGGGCGGCTCGCTCGGCGAGATGCAGGCCAACAAGATCTGCCACGTGCTCGAGGCCGCCCGCAAGGTCGGCGCGCCCGTCGTCGGCATGAACGACTCGGGCGGCGCGCGCATCCAGGAGGGCATCGACGGCCTCTCCGGCTACGGCAAGATCTTCTTCCGCAACACCGCCGCCTCGGGCGTCGTCCCCCAGATCACCGCGATCATGGGGCCCTGCGCCGGCGGCGCGGTCTACTCCCCCGCGCTCACCGACTTCATCTTCATGGTCGACAAGACCAGCAAGATGTTCATCACCGGCCCCGACGTCATCAAGACGGTCACCGGCGAGGTCGTCACCGGCGAGGACCTCGGCGGCGCGACCACCCACAACAAGAAGAGCGGCGTCGCCCACTTCATGACCCAGAACGACCAGGACTGCATCGCGCAGATCAAGCGCCTGCTCTCCTTCCTGCCCTCCAACTGGAAGGCAAAGGCCCCTGAGATCGACTTCGGCGACGATCCCTACCGCCTCGTGCCCGAGCTGGCCACCATCCTGCCCGACAACGCCAACCGCGCCTACAACATGTACGACGTGATCCGCGGCATCGTCGACCGGGGCGACTACATGGACTACCAGCCGCTCTACGCAACCAACATGATCACCTGCTTCGCGCACATCAACAAGCAGGCGGTCGGCATCATCGCCAACCAGCCGAAGGTCGGCGCGGGCTGCCTCGACATCAACGCCTCCGACAAGGCCGCGCGGTTCATCCGCACCTGCGACGCGTTCGGCCTGCCGCTGCTCACCATCGTCGACGTACCCGGCTTCCTGCCCGGCACCCACCAGGAGTACGGCGGCATCATCCGCCACGGCGCCAAGATGCTCTACGCCTACAGCGAGGCCACCGTGCCCAAGGTCACCCTCATCCTGAGGAAGGCCTACGGCGGCGCCTACCTCGCGATGTGCTGCCGGGAGCTCGGCGCGGACGTTTCCTTCGCGTGGCCTGACGCGGAGATCGCCGTCATGGGCCCCGAGGGCGCGGCCAACATCATCTTCCGCAAGGAGGGCCCCGAGCAGCGCGCCCAGTCGATCGAGCAGTACAAGGCCGAGTTCGCCACCCCCTACAAGGCGGCCGAGCACGCCTTTGTCGACGACGTCATCCACCCCGCCGAGAGCCGCCAGAAGATCGTCGCGGCGTTCGAGATGCTGCGCGGCAAGGAACAGTCGATCCCCGAGAAGAAGCACGGCAACATTCCGCTCTGATTTGCGTGTCCCTCCCCCTGTGCCGCCGTCCCGCCCGTCAGGCGGGCGGGACGGCGGCCCCTCCTGAGAAGGATTTGTGAGGTTGTAAAAGTTCCACAGCGTTTTGCGCTCTAAAAATTGGCATTTCTTTAACAATTCGTTTATTTTTCCGACTTCTTTGGCTATTTTCACAATTTTTTGGGCCATTTATATTGAAAAACTCCTATGTCAAAGTCGATCAAAACAAAGCGAATTTTTCTACATTGTATATTTTACACAACAAATGTTGACTTCGCTTTTTTTAATAGTATGATGAAAGTAATGACAGGGTAAGCCGGTCCGTTAGGAGGTTCCCCCATGGATAAAACATACGGCATTTCTGTCAGGTCGGTGCTCGAGATGGAGGTTCTCCAGGGCGCCAAGCTGATCGCGGGCAGGGGCGGCCTCGACCGCGTCGTCACCTCGATGAACGTCATGGAGGTGCCCGACATCATCGACTGGGTGAGCGGCGGGGAGCTGATCGTCACCACCGCCTATTCGATCAAGGACGATGTGGAAAAGCTCGTCGAGCTGGTCCCCGCCCTCAACAGCCGCGGCGTCGTGGGGCTGGGCATCAAGCCCAAGCGGTATATCCGCGAAACCCCGCAGGCGGTCATCAACGCCGCCAACGCGCTCTCCTTCCCCATCTTTGAGATCCCGCCGGAGGTTTCCTTCTCCAAAATCATCACCCCCGTGCTGACCACCATCGTCAACAACCAGGCGCAGGTGCTCATGGACATCTACGACCTGCAGAAGTCGCTCACCGCGACGATGCTCAGCGGCGGGAACCTTCAGGCGATCACCCAGACGCTGCACAACCGCTACGGCAACAGCGTCGCCATCTACAACGAGTTCTTCTCCTCCTACGTCATCTCCGCCACCTACAGCCGCCGCGACGCGATCTACCGCCAGATGGAAAACTGCGTGCGGGACAATTCCGGCGAGCGGCACGGCAGCGACAACGCCCTGAGCTGGCGGGAGCTGTGCAAGGTGGACGGGCGGGAGTGCAGCAAGATCACCGTCCCCATCTACAGCGACAAGAAGCTCTACGGCTACATCTTCATGTGGGAGGACAACCGCGAGGTCACCAGCGTGGACCTGGCCGTCATCGAAGCCTCCACCTCGCTGATCGCGCTGGAGATGCTCAAAAAGATCTCCCTCTTCGAGATGGAGAACAACCACAAGGTCTCCTTCCTCGACAACCTGCTCGTCAACGACGAGCTCAGCCAGCGCAAGGCGCTGGCCAACGCCGAATACTTCGATTTCGACATCGAGGCCATCCACCAGGTGGCGGTGGTCCAGGTGATTAATTCGCACAACTCCCTCTCCCTTTCCAACGGCGCGCTCTACAAGATGAACAACAACATCGTGCGCGTCCTGCGCCGCCTGTCGCGCAGCGCCTCCTACAAGCTGCTCTTCGTCAACAAGTGCGACAACATCGTGCTCGTCTTTGAGCAGAGCTCCCGTTCTCCCGCGCTCTGCAAGCAGGAGGTCTCCCAGTTCATGGAGGTCTTCGGCAAGGCGCTCGCGGACGACGGGCTGCTCGAGTTCATCAGCATCGGGATCGGCAGGGCCTACCCCGACACCGCGGACCTGTGGAAAAGCTGCTCCGAAGCCAAGCGTGCCGCCGGGTGCGGTTCGGTGGGCGGGGTGCGGGTCCACTATTTCGAGGATATGGGTGTCTACCGCTTCCTCTCCTGCGACACCCTCCAGAACGAGCTGCAGTCCTTCTACACCGAGACCCTCAAGGTCCTCGTCGACTACGACCGCGACCACGACTCCGAGCTCGTGCGGACGCTCCAGACCTACTTCAAGTGCGGGGGCAACCTCAAAAAACTCGCGGAGGAGCTGGGCGTCCACTACAACACCGTCGCCTACCGCATCCAGCGGATCAAGGAACTTGCCGGCGTGAGCTTCGACAACGCCGACCAGCTTCTCAATCTGCAGATCGCGCTGAAGATTTATGATGTGCAGAGAGACAGATGAAGGCGCGGTCCCGGCACTGGAGGTCTGCCACAGCCTGCGCAGATCGATCCCCGCCGGGGGCTGTCCCGCAACCGTTCACTCCGTTTTTGACCGGGCGGTCAACCTTGTCACCCCCCTCGGGCTCGTGACGCTGCTTCCCAAATGCCGCCCGCTCTATCCCTTTTCGGTGCGCATCGACACCGACATCCCCTTCCCCGCCCTCGGGCTGCGGCCCGATATGAGCGCGATGCTCCTGCCGGGGGAGGCGTCCGCCGGGACGCTGCGCGTGGATCTGACGAACGCCTTGGACACCGACCTTTCGGTGCTCGAACGCAAGGAACTGATCGTCCCGCCCGACCTGTCCGACAGGCTCGAACGCCTCGCGGGGGTCATCGGCGAGGAGGGCAAGCCGGAGGGCATGGCGCCGCTCGTCTTCCACCTGGAGGAGGGGTCTTCCGCGGATTATGCGGAGCGCTTCCCCCACAACCACTACACCGCTTTTCTGCTTCCCCGCGTCCGGCGCCTCTTCGACGCGCTGCACACGGGGCAGATCGTGGAAATCTCCGCGGCGGCCGGCGCGATGGCCGGCTGCGGGCCGGGCCTCACCCCCTCCTCCGACGACTTTCTGTGCGGGATGATGGCGGCGATGCTCGCCCGGGGCGGCGCGCGGGGCCGCGTGCTCCGCACGATGGACATCACCCAGCGCATGGGCTGCGCCGCGCGCGTCAAAACCAACGTCATCAGCGGCAGCTTCCTCATCCGCTCATCGCAGGGCCTGCTCTCCGCGGACGTGCTCGACACGGTCGGGCAGCTCTTTTCAAACGGACCCACGCAGTCGCTCGAAAGCGCTGCTTCCAGAGTCATAACCTTTGGGGAAACGTCCGGGACGGACATCCTCAGCGGTATCTATTTCGGCGCAAAAATCTAACATATTGGAGGAATCGGCATTGGTTAAGCTGGATATCAAGCAGAATACCTATTACGACTCGGTAACCCTCATGCTCATCTCCAAGGACCTCAAGAAACTCGACGGCGTCGAGGAGGCCCTCGTCGGCATGGGCACCGACCTCAACCGGGACATCGCCCACAACCTCGGCCTTGTGACGCCCGAGTTCGAGACGATCACCGCCAACGACTTCTTCGTCGCCATCAGGTGCGAAAACGACGACGTCATGTCTGCCGCCCTTGCGAAGGTCGACGAACTGCTGACCAAGAAGAAGGAGAACAGCAGCGCCAACTACTATCCGCCGACCCTCTCCTCCGCCATCAAGATGGATGACCAGCTCAACCTGGCAATCATCTCCGTCCCCGGCAAGTATGCCGCCGGCGTCGCGGACGAGTGCCTCGACCACGACATCAACGTCATGCTCTTCAGCGACAACGTCACGATCGAGGAGGAGAAGCGCCTTAAGGAGAAAGCCGTCTCCAAGGAGCTGCTCATGATGGGCCCCGACTGCGGCACCGCGATCATCAACAACGTCCCGCTCGCCTTCGCGAACGTCATCCGCCCGGGCGACATCGGCATCGTCGGCGCCTCCGGCACCGGCACCCAGGAGCTCTCCTCGCTGATCGGCCAGTTCGGCGGCGGCGTCTCGCAGGTCATCGGCACCGGCGGCCGCGACCTCAAGATCGAGATCGGCGGTCTCATGATGACCTTCGCGCTCGACGCCCTCATCCAGGACCCCAAGACCAAGGTCATCGCGCTGACCTCCAAGCCTCCGGCCGAGGAGATCGCGGATAAGATTCTCAAGCAGGCCGCCGCTTCCGGCAAGCCGGTCGTCGTCTGCTTCGTCGGCGGCGATCCCGAGCAGGTCAAAAAATACGGCCTCATCCCCGCCCTCTCCCTCGAAGACGCGGCCCGCAAGGCGGTCGCCCTCTCCAAGGGCGAGCCGGTCGTCGACTTCACCGGCTTCTCGGCCCCCGACGCCGAGATCGACGCGATCGTCAAGGCGGAGACCGCCAAGTTCGCTCCCACGCAGAAGTACGTCCGCGGCCTCTACACCGGCGGCACCCTCTGCGACGAGGCGATGAAGATGCTCACCAAGGCGTTCGGCGGCGTCTATTCCAACATCCCGCTGAAGCCCGAATTCAAGCTCGAGGACGTCAACGTGGGCGTCGAGAACACCTGCCTCGACTACGGCGACGACGACTTCACCCGCGGCCGCCCGCATCCGATGATCGACCCGTCCCTGCGCGCCGAGCGCGTGGTCAAGGAGTCGCTCGACCCGACGGTCGCCGTCATCCTCGCGGACTGCGTCATCGGCTACGGCTCCCATCCCAACCCGGCCGAGGACCTTGCCGACGCCATCCGCACCGCCAAGGCGAACGCCGAGAAGGACGGCCGCTACCTGAGCGTCATCACCTCCGTCTGCGGCACCGAGGAGGACCCGCAGTCCCTCTCCAAGACGCAGCAGCAGCTGCGCGACGCGGGCGCGGTCGTGATGCCCACCAACTCGCAGGCGACCCGCCTTGTTGAGCGGATCATCTCGAACATCAAGTAAGGGGGTCAGGAACATGAGCAAACTCAACGAACTCTTCAATAAAAAGCTGCACATCGTCAACCTTGGCATCGAGTCCTTCTACGAGGACCTCAAGACCCAGAAGCAGGAAGCGATCCACGTCGACTGGAAACCGGTCGCCGGCGGAAACAAGAAGATGGCGTCCCTGCTCGGGATGCTCAAATAAATCTTCGCGGTTCCATTCACAAAATTCAGATAACAGGAGGAATTTACAATGACGTTGGGCGAAAAGATCAACCAAGCCAACGCGGAGGCGTTAAAACGCATCCTCGGCGCGCAGCCGACGCTCGTCGGGATGGGCACTGCCGGAGAGGACATCCCCGGTATGACCAAGAAGACCATCCTTCACGCCGGCCCGCCGGTCACCTGGGATAAAATGTGCGGCCCGGTCCGCGGCGCCGTCATCGGCGGCCTCATCTACGAGGGCCTCGCCGCCAACAAGGAGGAGGCCGAAAAGCTGGCCGCCTCGGGCGAGATCACCTTTGACTCCTGCCACCACCACAACGCGGTCGGCCCGATGGCCGGTATCGTGACCTATTCGATGCCTGTCTGGAAGGTCGTCAACAAGACCTCCGGCAACTACGCGTACTGCACCGTGAACGAGGGCCTCGGCAAGGTTCTCCGCTTCGGCGCCTTCGGCGACGAGGTCATCGACCGCCTGAAATGGATCCAGAACGAGTTCTACCCGATCGTCAAGGAAGCCATCGCCATCCACGGCGAGATCAACCTCAAGACGATGATCGCGCAGGTCCTGCAGATGGGCGACGAGGGCCACAACCGCAACAAGGCCGGCACCTCCCTGCTGATCCGTGAGCTCGCTCCCGCGATCGCGCAGACCCACTTCCCGCTGGAGAAGATCGTCAAGGTCCTCGAGTTCCTCAACTCCAACGACCACACCTTCCTGAACCTCACGATGCCCGCCTGCAAATCCACCATGGATCCCGTGGGCAACATCCCCTACTGCACCATCGTCTACACGATGGCCCGCAACGGAACGGAATTCGGCATCCGCGTCTCCGGCTTCGGCAACCGCTGGTTCACCGCTCCCGCGGAGATCATCGACGGCCTCTACTTCCCCGGCTACACCCAGGCGGACGCCAACCCGGACGTCGGCGACAGCTGCATCACCGAGACCACTGGCATCGGCGGCTTCTGCATGGCGGCGGCCCCCGCGATCGTCCAGTTCGTCGGCGGCACCGTGGCCGATTCCATCAAGTACTCCACCCAGATGTATGAGATCACCGAGGGCGAGGGCAACACCTACCAGATCCCGGCCCTCAACTTCCGCGGCAGCGCCACCGGCATCGACATCCGCAAGGTCATCGAGACCGGCATCCGCCCGATCATCAACACCGGTATCGCCCACAAGGACATGGGCGTCGGCCAGGTCGGCGCCGGTATCGTCAGCCCGCCGATGAAGTGCTTCGAGGATGCGCTTGAGGCGTGCGGCGAGTGGATGGAATAATTCCTTCCCCTCTCCCGTATCCTGTCCCCATGGGGACCTGAAAACAGTCGTTTGTATACCTACATACAATTCAATCTTAAGGAGGCAATTTTATGAGCAAGTGGAGCGACGTGAAAATCTATGACCTGAGCATCCCGATTGGTATCCTCACCCCGCCGTGGCCGACCTATGAGCCCATGCAGATGAAATTCTTCAAACGCCTGGCGCCGAACGGTGCGAACGGCCAGCTGGTGACCCATTCCAACCATGTCGGCACCCATCTCGACGGCCCCCTGCATTTTGATACCGCCGGCCGCGACATCGCGTCCCTCGAGCTGACCAAGCTGTGCGCCCCCGGCGTCGTGGTCGACCTGTCCGATATGGCGCAGGATTTCGGCATCTACACCCCGAAGGACATCACCGACCGCGCCGACGTCCACAAGGGCGATATCCTGATCATCAACACCGGCTACCACAAATACGGCTTCGATCAGCCGACCGCGGATGAGAAGCGCTACATGCTGCGTCACCCCGGCCCGTCGATGGACTTCATCCAGTGGGTCCGCGACATGGAAATCAAGTGGATCGGCGTCGACTGCGGTTCCGCCGACCATCCGATGAACACCAAGATCCGTGACTGGGAGCCTATGGAGGCCGAGGCCTGCGACAAGATCTTCATGGAGCGCTATGGCAAACACCTCAACGAGATCTACGAGTGGCCGAAGAACTACCAGGCCATGCACATCCAGCTCTTCTGCCAGCCCTACGAGGCGATCCACGCCGAGTGCCTGGGCGGCCAGATCGACGAGCTGAGCAACAAGCGCTGCGTCATCGGCTGCTTCCCCTGGAAGTTCACCGAGGGCGAGAGCTGCATCAGCCGTATCGTTGCCTTCACCGGCTTCGACGATGTCTGATTGATCTCTCCGTAAATTACGGTTCGTGTCTTCCTCACGGCTGCGGCCGCCCCGCTTACGCGGGGCGGCCGCAGCTATTTTTCGTTTCCCCCGCGGATGCTCAGAGAAAGAGGGACACCGCGCAGCAGACGAGCAGGAGCGCCATCACGAGGTTGACCACGCGGGCATGTTCGGAGAAGAGGCGGTGGAAGAGGCTGCCAAAGAGCGCCCAGCAAACCGTCCCAAGGAAGCCGACAAAGGCCAGCAGGAGTGCAAAGCCGGCCACAACAAGCGGCTGGCGGAAATAAGGGAGGACATAGGCGGACAGGGAGGTGACGCCGTAGATGATCACCTTCACGTTCACGAACTGCAGCAGCATACCGTCCAGGAAGCCCGCGCCCCCCTTCCTTTCCTCGAGGCGGGAGGAGCTGCACAGCGTCCGCCACGCGAGCCAGAGCATGTAGGCCGCGCCGAGCGCCAGCATGAACGGCCTGATCCGCGGGAGAAAGGTGTAGAGCGCGCCGCAGAACACCCCACAGAGCAGCATCAGCACCGAAAACCCCGCCCAGATTCCGAGATTGAAGGGGAAGCTGCGGCGAAAGCCGAGCCGTCCCGCGTTGGACATCGACAGGATCGTGTTGGGGCCGGGCGTAAAGGCGGTGACGAAGATATAGGCCAGAAACGACGCAGGATGGAGCATGGCGGTTGACCTCCTCGGCAAACAGATGTATAATATAGTCATCTTTTTGTGCAGGATATGATATGCACTATATTGTATATCATGTGCATTATATTGTCAAGTTCGGACTGGGAGGACGCCATGGATGTAAAAGAAACCGTCGCCTGCAACCTCAGGCGGCTCCGGGACGACCGGAAGCTGAGTCTGGACGCCGCCGCGCAGCTCACCGGCGTCTCAAAAAGCATGCTCGGGCAGATCGAGCGCGGGGATGTCAACCCCACCATCTCGGTCCTGTGGAAGATCGCGAACGGCCTGAAAATTTCCTTCTCCGCCCTGCTCGAGCGCGCGGAGGGGGGCACCTCCGTCGTGCGCGCGGCGGAGGCCTCCCCGCTTCTGGAGGACGCGGGCAACTACCGCAACTACCCCGTTTTCCCCTTCGACGAAACGCATCCCTTCGAGCTCTATCGCATCGAAATCGAACCGGGCGGACATCTTGAGGCGGCTCCCCACCTGCCCGGCACCGAGGAGAGCATCACCGTCTTTTCCGGGGATGCGGCCGTTTCGGTCGACGGCACGGACTACCCGCTCGGCCCCGGGGACTCCATCCGCTTCGCCGCGGACCGTCCCCACGGCTACCGCAACGCCGGAACCGAAACCGTGGAGTTGAGCATGGTCATCTTTTACGGAAGATAACAAAGGCGGGACCCATAAATGGGTCCCGCCTTTTGCAGTTCTTACCGGACGACGTTTTCCGGCGCGCCGTCCAGCCACGCCGCGAGGTTCTCGAAGACGATCACCGCGCGCTTTTCAAGCGCCTCCTTCGTGGCGAACGCGACGTGCGGCGTCGCGACCAGGTTGGGGGCGGAAAAGAGCGGATGGTCCCGCGGGATGGGCGGCTCGGTCTCGAAGACGTCGATCCCCGCGCCCGCGATCACCCCATCGGACAGCGCCTTCGCGAGCGCCGCGCTGTCCACCACCGGGCCGCGCGCCGTGTTGATGAGGAAGGCGGTTTTCTTCATGAGGCCCAGCTCCCGCGCGCCGATGAGCCCGCGCGTCCCGTCGTTGAGCGGCACATGCAGCGACACGACATCGCAGCCGGAGAGCAGCTCGTCGAGGCCGACATAGCGCAGCCCTGTCTCCGGCTTTTGGGTACGGCTGTAGGCGACCACCTCGCATCCGAACGCCTCGGCGATGCGCGCGACGCGCAGGCCGATCGCCCCGGCGCCGACGATCCCGAACTTCTTGCCCTCCAGCTCGGTCCCGATAAGCCCCGCCTTGGTGCCGCCCTCCCGCACCGCCCGATCGCAGGGAAGGATGCTGCGGCAGAGGGCGATCAGCAGCCCGAACACGAGGTCGGCCACCGCGACGGTGGAATAGCCCGCGCAGTTGCAGACAGTGACGCCGCGTTCCCGGCAGGCGTCCATCGCGACATGGTCGACGCCGGTAAACGCCACCAGGATCAGCTTGAGGGCGGGGCACCGCTCGATCACCTCACGCGGATAGGGCAGGTTGGAGAGCACGACCGCGTCCGCGTCCCGGCTGCGCTCGATGAGCGTGGGCACGTCCTCGGCGCGGGTGTCGTAAGAAACGATTTCGATCCGCCCGGCGGCGGCCTTCTCCGCCATCGCCAGCAGTTTTTCCTTTTCCACGCCCAGCGGCTCCAGAATCACCAGTTTCATGGGAATCCTCCTTGCAGCGGCCCGGGGGCCGGTATTCTCATGGATATCATAGCATGTCCCGGCGTGCATTGCATCCCCAGGAAGAAAATTTTACCGGTCGGGCAGCGTCACCGTGCAGGTCGTCCCCGCGCCCGGCGCGCTCTCGTATTTGATCGCGCCGCCGTGCAGGTCGAGGATCCGTTTGACGATCGAAAGCCCGAGGCCGTTGCCCTCGCGGGAGTGGGAGCCGTCCCCCTGGTAAAACTTCTCAAAGATGCGCTGCTGCGTCTCGGGAGACATGCCGATCCCGTCGTCGGCGATCTCCACCCGCAGCCCGCCGACGACCCGGCGCAGCTTGACCGAGATATTGCCCCCCTCGCCGGTAAACTTGATCGCGTTGGAGAGCAGGTTCAGCCAGAGCTGCTGCACGAGCTCCTCGTCCCCCCGGTAGTCCGCCCGGTCAAGCTGGATGTCGAGGTCGATGTGCCTGGCGTGCCACTGGTTTTCCAGCAGCAGGATGCAGCGCCTGATCTGTTCGTCGAGGGAAAAGACGGTGGGGTTTTCCGCGGTCGACTGGTTTTCCAGCCTGGACAGGCGCAGCAGATTGGAGGAGAGGCTCGCCATGCGGTCGGTCTCGTCGGAGATCAGGCGGGTGTATTTCTGGAATTTCTCCTCGCTGAGCTTCCCATAGGGGGCCGAGGTCAGCAGCTTGACGCTCCCCTGGATCGCGGCGATCGGGGTCTTGAACTCGTGGGAGACGCTGCTCACAAAGTCCTTGCGGAGATATTCGATGTTGCGCAGCTCCCCGACCATCCAGTTGAAGTTGCGCACCACGACCCCCATTTCGTCGCGGCTCTCAAAGTCGACGTGCACGTCGAAGTTGCCGCGCGCCACCTGCCGGATGGCCTGGTTGAGCTTTTGCAGCGGGCGGATGGCGCGGTGGATGGCGACCACCGCGCCGAGGCTCGCGATCGCCGCGCAGAGGAAGAGGGTCTGTAGCACCAGCTTCCGAATCCCCGTGAACTGGCCCGGCGGGGGCGTGACCGAAAGGTACAGGTAGCCGTCCGGCATCCGCACCGCCCCTTCAAAACGGCCCTCCACCGTGCGCATCTCGAGCTTTCCCGGCTCGAGCGCGGCGCCGGAAAAGGGTCCGGGCAGCTCATCCGCGCGCTCGTAGACCTCCACGACGTCGAGGCGCTTTCTCAGCTCGTCGACGATGTCCCGCGTCGTCAGGCCGGAGCGGTCCATGAACCCCGCGAAGATGTCCACGACCGACTGGATCTGCAGTTCGGCCGACTGCTGCATCCTGCCCCAGATATTGATGAAGGTGACCAGATAGGTGATTCCGCACGCCAGGAAGATGACCACGAAGAGGGTCACCAGGTATTTGAAGCGCACCGAGTGGATCCGCAGGATGTCGGCCGTCTCGCGGCCGTCCCTTTTACCCGCGTTCATACCAGCTTCTCCGCGCGGTAGCCCAGCCCGCGCACCGTCACGAGCTTGAACTGCCGCAGGCCGCCGAATTTTTCCCGCAGGCGCTTGATGTGCACGTCCACCGTGCGCTCGTCCGCGTCGGAGTCAAGCCCCCAGATGTCGTCCATCAGCTGCTGGCGGGTAAAGGTCTTGCCGGGGGCGTTCAGGAGCTTGAACAGGAGCTGAAACTCCTTTTTGGGCAGCACCGCGGTGCCGTGCTCGTCGGTCACCGAGAGCGCGTCGTAGTCGAGCTCGATGTCGCCGATGCGCAGCTTGTGGCCGCTGGCCATCTGCGCCCGCCGCAGCAGCGCCGACACCCGCCAGAGCAGCTCCTCGAAATCGACCGGCTTGACCATATAGTCGTCGGTGCCCGCCAGAAAGCCTTGGTGCTTGTCCTCCAGCGTCTCCCGGGCGGTCACCATGATGACCGGCAGCGTGTACCCCGCCTGCCGCAGCTCCTGCGTCAGCCGGTAGCCGTCCAGCTCCGCCATCATGATGTCGCAGATCAGCAGGTCGATGTGCGCGTCCTCCATGACCGCGAGCGCCTCCGCGCCGTTTTTCGCCTGATAGACCTGGTATCCGTTTTCCGCCAGGTAGTCGCTCATCAATTCCCGCAGACTGTAATCGTCCTCCGCCACCAGGATATGGAACATCCGCATCACGCCCCTAAGAAAGTTTCACAAGTCCATGTTGAGTATATCGGATTTTTATGAACAAAAGGTTAAATTTCCGCCAAAGTCCGCTCTACGGGTTCGGGAGTTCAAAAAAAGTTCATACAGAAGGACTATGATTAAGCCTGTTGTATTTTTGTTATATTATTTGGAGGGATATCCGCATGAACCAAAACCGCACGCGCTTCGCAGCCTGCCTGACGGCGGTCTGTCTGATGGCCGGAACCGCCGGCTGTGCCCCCAAGGCCGCGGAGACGGCCGCCCAGGAAAAAAGCATCTATGTGGAAACCGTGACCGCCGAAACGGGGGACCTCTCCCTCAGCACCGAGTTCATCGGCACCGTGGAACCGGATGAGCTCGTCAGCGTCTTCCCGAAGGTCGCCGGCACCGTGCTGGCCGTCCATAAAAACGTCGGGGACGAGGTCAAAAAGGGCGAGCTCCTCTTTGAAGTCGACCCCTCCGACATCCAGCTGTCGGTGAACATCGCGCAGGCGCAGCTCATGAGCGCGCAGGCCCAGATGGACCAGGCGCTCGGCAGCTCCTTCGACATGCAGATGATCCAGCTCGAAAGCCAGCTCAAGCAGGCGCAGAACGCCTATTCGAACGCCCGCCAGAGCCTGCGGGACTACAACGACGGCACCGAGGACTCGATGGACGACATCTCGAACGGCATGGCCGCCTTCCAGCAGTCGATGCAGAGCCTGAAGCAGCAGATCGCCGAAAAAGACGCGGCGATCAAGCAGGCGCAGGAGGCCGGGGACCCGGATGAAGTCGCACGTCTGCTGGCGCAGAAGCAGGGGCTCGAGGCCTCCTACGACCAGGCGGAAGCCCAGTACCTGATGATGCGCGCCAACTACAACGACCTCGACGACGGCGACGACGCGCAGCACAAGCAGCTCCGCACCGCCGTGCGCAACGCGCAGACCGCCTACGAGTCGGCCGAGCAGATCTACGAGCTGACCAAGGACGCGGTACATAACGACGCGATCAAGGTCGCCAAGGCCTCCCTCGGGCAGGCGACCGCCGCCTTTGAGGCGCAGGCCAAGCAGCTCGAATACACCCGCGTCACCTCCCCGATCGACGGCGTGATCGAGCAGAAAAACGTCTCCGAGCAGGGGCTGGTCTCCCAGTCGAGCCCCGCCTACACCGTCTCCAACAAATCAACCCTCATGGTCACCTTCTACGTCCCCGCCGACGCGGTCGACCAGATGGCGGCCGGCGACAAGGTCACGATCGAAAACGGCCGCAGGACCTATGAGGGCACCATCGCCGAGGTCGGCACGATGGTCGACCCCGCCACCGGGCTCTTCAAGGTGAAAGCCTCCGCCGACGAGGACGACGGCGCCCTTCTGACCGGGCTTTCGGTCAAGGTCACCGCCGACACCGCCAAGGCGCGCGGCAGCCTGCTCATCCCGCAGAGCGTCGTCTACTATGAGGACGGCGCGGCGTATGTCTACCTGCTCGAGAACGGCCGCGCGGTCAAAACCTTTATCGAGACGGGCATCTCCAACGAGGAGTCGGTTGAGGTCACGTCCGGCCTGACCGCCGCCTCCCGGATCATCTCCACCTGGCACCCCAACCTCACCGATGGCGCCGCCGTCGTCCCGGCGGCCGAGGCCGAGGCCGCCTCTTCCGGCAGCGCCTCCGAAGAGGCCTCCTCCGGAGAGGACGCCGCGGAGGAGGCGTCCTCCGCAAAAGCCGCTTCCGAAGGCCAGCAGGCCGAGCCGGACGACGACGCTTCCGACGCCGCTTCCGGCGGCGCACAGGAGGACTGACGCCCTATGAATTTAACAAAACTTGCGATCAGGCGCCCTGTGTCGATGTTCATCGTCGTGCTGGCGCTGGTGGTCTTCGGCTTTTCGGCCATGCTCGGGGCTCCGCTCGAGCTCATGCCCGACATGGAGATGCCCGCCATGATCATCCTCACCATCTATCCGGGCGCGGGGCCTGAGGAGGTCAACGACCTCGTCACCTCGGTCATCGAGGACTCGGCCGCGAGCCTCAGCGGCGTCAAGAACGTCACCTCGCAGTCCAAGGAGAACATGTCGCTCGTCATGCTCGAGATGGACTACGGCGCCAACATGGACGTGGCGCACATGGATCTGCAGGAGAAGCTCGACATGTATAAGAGCACCCTGCCGGACGACGCCCAGACCCCGACCATCATCGAGGTCAGCATGGACATGATGCCGAGCATCGTCCTCTCCGCCAACGCCACGGGCGACGTCGACCTGCTCCGTCTCATCGACGACGACGTCAAGCCCGAGTTTGAAAAGCTCTCGGGCGTGGCCACCGCCGACGTGATGGGCGGACAGAAGGACTACATCAGCGTCACCCTCAACGAGGAGCGCCTCAAGCAGTATAAGCTCGACATGAACACGATCATCGGGTTCGTGGGCGCCGCCGACTTCTCCATCCCGGCCGGCAGCGTCGACCGCGGCGACCAGGAGCTCTCCCTGCGCGGCGGCGTCAGCTACAACACCGTCGAATCGCTCAAAAACATCCCCATCACCCTCCCCACCGGCCAGGTCATCCACCTGTCCGACGTGGCGAACGTCTACCAGGGCACCGAGGAGGCCGGCTCCATCAGCCGCTATAACGGCCATGAGACGGTCATGATCTCGATCACCAAGCGGCAGAGCGCCGGCACCGTCGACGTCTCCCGCGCGGTCATCGACACGATGAACAAGATCAACGACAGCAACATCGGCGTCGAGATGTCGGTCATCAACGACTCGAGCGAGCAGATCCTCGCTTCGATCAAGACGGTCATCCAGACGCTGATCGGCGCGGTCATCCTCTGCATGATCGTGCTCTTCCTCTTCTTCCGGGACTGGCGCGCCTCCCTCATCGTCGGAAGCTCGATCCCCGTCTCGGTGCTCACCACCCTCATCCTTATGAACATGATGGGCTTCTCCTTCAACGTCGTCTCCCTCGGAGGGCTCATCATCGGCGTCGGCATGATGGTCGACAACTCGATCGTCGTGCTCGAAAGCTGCTTCCAGCGGCAGGAGCGCCAGCTCACCCACCGGGAGGCCGCGCTCGAGGGCGCGAAGTTCGTCACCAGCTCGATCATCGCCTCGACGATCACCACCATCGTCGTCTTCCTGCCCATCAGCATCCTGAAGGGCCTGTCCGGGCAGATGTTCCGCCAGCTGGGCTTCACGATCATCTTCTCGCTGACCGCGTCGCTCATCTCCGCGCTGACCATCGTCCCGCTCATGTTCTGCCGCCTCAAGCCGGTCGAGCGGGAGGGCAGGTTCGGCCTCTGGCTCAAAAAGGTGGAGGTCTCCTACGGCGGCTTCCTCAAAAAGACCTTCCGCCACAAGGCGCTGGTCGTCATCGTCTCCGTCGTGCTGCTCGTCGTTTCGGTCGGGATGGTCTTCTTCATCCCGATGCAGCTGATGCCCGACATCGACCAGGGCTCCATCTCGATCTCGGTCGACACCAAGCCGGGGCTCAAGCTCGCGGAGGTCGACAGGATCCTCACCGGCCTCGAAACAATGGTCGCCGAATGCCCCGACGTGGAACGGTATTCCCTGTCGAGCGGCGGCAGCTCGATGCTCTCGTCGGGCGGGGGCGGTTCGATCTCCGTCTATCTCCGGGGAGACCGTGAGAAGAGCACCAAGGAATGGGTCGACATCTGGCGCGCCCAGACCGCCAACACGGTCGGCTACGACGTCGACGTGAGCGCCTCGAGCATGATGTCGATGATGGGCGGCGGCTCGAGCGTCGACGTGAATATCCAGGGCAACGACCTCGACACCCTGCGCGGCGTCTCCAGGCAGATCGAAGAGCAGCTGCGCGGGCGCGGCGAAGTCGTGCGCGTCACCTCGACCGTCTCCTCCGGCGACCCGCAGGCGGAGATCAAGGTCGACCCGATCAAGGCGACCGCCGTCGGGCTCACCCCGAAGCAGGTCATCGGCACCGTCTACAACATCATGGAGGGCAACTCCCCCGACACGCTGCGCGTCAACGGGCAGGAGTACGACATCCGCATCGAGTACCCCAAGGACCGCTACCAGACGGTCGCGGACCTGTCCGGGCTGATGCTCACCGCCCCCGGCGGGCGGCAGGTCCCGCTCCTGGACATCGCGACGATCGAGTACTCCAACGCGCCCCTCCAGATCGACCGTCAGAACAACCAGTACATCGTGACCGTCTCCGGCCAGCTCACCACCGCCGCCGAGAGGAACGCCGCGAAGATCACGCAGGAGGTCACCAAGTCGGTCGAGGGCATCCTGCCCACCGGCGTTTCGATCGCCACGAGCGACATGATGGAGAGCATGAACGAGGAGTTCTCCGCCCTCGGCGGGGCCATCCTCACCGCGATCCTGCTCGTCTTCATGGTCATGGCGATGCAGTTTGAATCCGCGCGCTTCTCGATCATCGTCATGATCTGCGTCCCCTTCTCCCTCATCGGCTCCTTCGGGCTGATGCTGCTGTCGGGCGTGACGATGAGCATGCCCTCGCTGATGGGCTTCCTGATGCTCGTCGGCACCGTCGTCAACAACGGTATCCTCTTCATCGATACCGCCAACAGCTACCGGGGCAGCATGGACGCCGAGACCGCGCTCATCTACGCGGGCCGCAGCCGCCTGCGCCCCATCCTGATGACCACGCTGACCACCGTCCTCTCGATGCTCCCGATGGCCCTTGCGATCGGCGAGAGCGCCGAGGCGATGCAGGGCATGGCAATCGTCATCATCGGCGGCCTGACCGCCTCCACCGTGCTGACGCTGCTGCTTCTGCCGACCTTCTACCTGCTCTTCCGGGGCAAACCCCGCAAGAACAACGACACCGACCCCGAGGCGGCGCTGAAGCCGCCCGCGAGCGATCTCTCCCCAGAGGAGCTTTCGCAGTTCTGACCCGCATTTCTGCGTATAAAAACGCCCGCCCCGCCTGCGCGGGGCGGGCGTTTCGCGTCCCTCCGCCCTTCCCCGCGAAGGCATATCCCATACGTGTCCGGAATAGATATTAGGGACAAGAGTATTGACGGGAAAGGACTGAAACATCCTATGGAGGACTATCAGGGACTGACCGGCCGACAGGCCGAAAAACTGCTCGCCGAGCACGGGGAAAACCGCATCCGCGCGGGCAAGAAAGCCGGTATGCTCAAAATCTTCGCGGGGCAGTTCCGCGACGCCATGATCATGATCCTGCTCGCGGCGACGGTCGTCTCGGCGCTGATGGGGGAATACACCGAGGCGCTCACCATCGTCGCGATCGTCTTTATCAACGCCCTGCTCGGCTTCTTCCAGGAGTACCGCACCGAGCGCACCCTCGAAAAGCTCGGCGAGCTCTCCGCACCCTGGGCGGTCGTCGTGCGCGACGGGCAGGCCCGGAGCATCCCCGCCAGCGAGGTGGTCCCGCAGGACATCTTCTGCCTCAAGGCGGGCGACCGCGTCCCCGCCGACGGCTGCATCCTCGGGGGCGGCGGCATCCTCTGCGACGAATCGATGCTCAGCGGCGAATCCGCCGGCGTGGAAAAGTCCCCCGCCGCCGACCCCGCCGCCGCCGCCAAAAAGAACCTCGTCTACATGGGCACCCTCGTCACCCAGGGCAAGGCGATCTGCCGCGCCTCCGCCACCGGCGCGGACACCGAAATGGGTAAGATCGCGGACATGCTCGGCGGCATCGAGGCGCAGCCCACCCCCCTCCAGAAGCGCCTCGCCCAGATGGGCAAGGTCATCGGCGTGGCCTGCCTCGTCATCTGCGGCGTCGTCGCCGTCACCGGCATCCTGCGCGGCGAGGACCCCTTCAATATGCTGCTCACCGGCATCTCGCTGGCCGTCGCCGCCATCCCCGAGGGCCTGCCCGCCGTCGTCACGATCGCGCTTGCCCTCTCGGTCGGGCGAATGGTCAAGCGGGGCGCCCTCATCCGGCGGCTGCACGCCGTCGAGACGCTCGGCTGCGCCAACGTCATCTGCTCGGATAAGACCGGGACCCTCACCGAGAACCGCATGACCGTCAAGGCGGTCCAGACCCTCGACTGCCGCCTGGAGGTGAGCGGCGCGGGCAACGAGAGCACCGGGCAGTTTACCCTCAACGGGCGCGTCGTCGAGCCCTGCGACTTCCCCTCCGCCGCCATGCTGCTCGACGTGGCGCTGCTCTGCAACAACGCCTCCGTCACCCCAAAGCGGGAGGGGCTGCGCGGGCTGGTGGGGCTCTCCAGGGGCGGCGAGCTCGAGGTGTTCGGAGAACCGACCGAGGCCGCCCTGCTCGTCATGGCCGCCAAGGCGGGGCTCTACCGGGAATCCCGTCCCTACGAGGTCGAGGGGGAGATCCCCTTCGACTCCACCCGCAAGATGATGTCCGTCATCGTCCGCCGGGAGGACGGCAGGCGGTTCCTCTTCACCAAGGGCGCGCCCGACATCCTCCAGAAGCGGTGCACCCGGTGCGCCACCAAATCCGGGATCGTCCCGCTCACCCCCGAGCTGCGCAGGCAGATCGCCGCCCAAAACGAGGCGATGGCGGGACGCGCGCTGCGCGTGCTCGGCTTCGCCTACCGGGAGGCCTCCTCCCCCGACGACCGCGGCGAGCAGGGGCTGATCTTCGCGGGGCTCGCCGGCATGCTCGACCCGCCCCGCAAAGAGGCCTACGGCGCGGTCGCCAAATGCCGCGAGGCGGGCATCCGGCCGGTCATGATCACCGGCGACCACGCCGTGACCGCCAAGGCGGTCGCCGCCGAGCTTTCGATCTACCAGCCGGGCGACCGGGTCGTCACCGGAAGCGAGCTCGACGGGATGAGCGACGAGGCGCTTGCCCGGGAAATCAAGCGCATCTCCGTCTTCGCGCGGGTCACCCCCGCGCACAAGCTGCGGATCGTGCGCGCCCTTAAAAAGCAGGGCAACGTCGTGGCGATGACGGGCGACGGAGTCAACGACGCGCCCGCCGTCAAGGAGGCGGACATCGGCGTTTCGATGGGCGTCACCGGCACCGACGTCACCAAGGAGGCGTCGTCGGTCATCCTGATGGACGACAACTTCGCCACGCTGGTGTCCGCCGTCGAGGAGGGCCGCGTCATCTACCGCAACATCCGCAAGTTCATCCGCTACCTCTTCTCCTGCAACATCGGCGAGGTCGTCACGATGTTCTTCGCCATGCTCATGGGCATGCCGGTCCCGCTGCTGCCCATCCAGATCCTGCTCGTGAACCTCGCCACCGACGGGCTGCCCGCCATCGCCCTCGGCCTCGAGCCCCCCGACAAGGACGTCATGCGCGAAAAACCCCGCCGCGCCGACGAATCGGTCTTCTCGAACGGGCTCGGCTTTACGATCGTCATCCGCGGGCTGCTGATCGGCATCTGCACCCTCGGGGTGTTCACCTCCCTCATCCGCTCCTGCGGCGACCTGCACACCGCCCGTACCGGCGCGCTGCTCGCGCTCGTCATGATGCAGCTCATCCACGTCTTCGAGTGCAAGAGCGAGACGAAGAGCATCTTCGCGATCAACCCCTTCAACAACCTCAAGCTTGTGGGCGCGGTGCTCAGCTCCGCCGTGATCATGTATTTCGCGATCTACAACCCCTTGCTGGCCCCAATGTTCCGCGCCGTCCCCCTCACCCTCTCCCAGCTCGTGACCGTCGCCTCCTACTGCGTCTTCGTCCCGATCGTGTCCGGCGTCATCCTCGGCGTCAAAAACCGCACCGTCCGGCACACGGTCGCCACCGCCAGCGAGCTTGCCTCCGCGCGGTAACGCCGCAAAAAGCCCCCCGCCGTCCGGCGGACGGCGGGGGGGCTTTCCATACCCTATTTCAGCAGGAGCGGCGTGTGCGCGCGGCAGGCGAGCACCTCCTCCATCGTGGGCAGCGCGGGGATCGCGCCCGGGCGGGTGGTCGTCATCGAACCCGCCGCGTTGCCGAAGGAGAGGACGTCCTCCAGCTCCTCACGGGTGAGGCTCCGGATCTCCGCGAGGGACTTTCCGCAGAGGCGGTAGAGCACCGCCCCGAAGAAGGAATCCCCCGCGCCGTTGGTGTCGACCGTCCTGACGTCGAAGGTCGGCTGGCGCCCGCACAGCTCCCCGAGCCGGAAGAACGCCCCCTTCGCGCCCAGCGAGACGAGCGCGAGGGACGCGCCCGCCTCCAGGAGCTTTTGGGAGCCGCGTTCGAGGTCGGTTTCGCCGGTGAGCAGCGTAAGCTCCTCGTCGGACACCTTCACGATGTCCGCGAGGGAGAGCCCCTCGCGCATCCACCGCTTCGCCTCGCCGGGGCTTTCCCACAGGAGCGGGCGGTAATTGGGGTCGTAGCTGACGACCGCGCCGGCCTCCTTCGCGGCGCGCACCGCCGCGAGGGTCGCCGAACGGCTTGGCTCGTCGGTGAGCGACACCGAGCCGAAATGCATGATCCGCGCCTGTCCGGTGAGCTCCCGCATCACCTCTCCGGGCGAGAGCATGATGTCCGCGCCCGGCTTGCGGTAGAAGCTGAAGGAGCGGTCGCCGTGCTCGTCGAGCTGGACGAAGGCGAGGGTGGTCGGAACCTCCCCCGTCATGACGAGCCCCGAGACGTCGATCCCCAGGCCGTCGAGGGTATCCCGGAGGAACCGCCCGAAGCCGTCCTCCCCCACCTTGCCGATAAAAGCGGTCTTTCCGCCGAGGCGGGTGACCGCCGCGAGCACGTTCGCGGGCGCCCCGCCCGGGTTGCGCGCAAAGAGCGCCGCTCCGCGATCGCTCGTTCCAGCCGGGGTAAAATCGATCAGCAGTTCGCCGACCGCCACTACGTCGTACATATTCAGCCCTCCCGTCTTTTTCCACAGTATAGCATATCCGCTGCGGGAAGGGGAGATTTTCCTGCCTGTTTTTTCAATTTTTCCATGCCCGGGCGGTTGAGCCCGGACGCAATCCATGATAGGATGGAAAAAAGGATATCCCCGCAAAGGAGGTTTTCACATGAAGCGTCATCTCGTCCGCGTCCTCGCCCTGGCCGCGGCTTTTCTGCTGACGGCCTGCGCCGCCCGCCTGCCCTCCCCGGAAGCG